>CALISP010000126.1 GCA_938041705.1 uncultured Cocleimonas sp.
TGGACTATAAATTGCGACATTCATACCTATTAATCGACCAGCACTATCTAATAAAGGACCACCTGAATTACCAGGATTGATGGCGGCATCAGTTTGGATTAAATCATCCATTTCGATGGTTCTATTTTTAATAGTGCGCCCTAATGCAGAAATAATGCCCGTGGTTAATGTGTGTTCAAGGCCATATGGATTGCCAATTGCATATACATTTTGACCAACGATTAAGGAATTACTTTTACCCGGTTGAATGGCTCTGGGTAGATTCTTGCCATTTACGATTTTTAATACGGCAATATCATGGCGTTTGCTTATACCTATCACTTTTGCAGTATATGTTTGTTTGTTTTCAAGACGAACACGCGCAGTTTTGTTATTCATCACTACATGGTAATTAGTAATGATATGACCTTGTTTATCCCATAAAAATCCTGTGCCTGTTCCACTAGGGACTTCACTTATATCGCGGGTCCACATATTTATCATACGTTTAACTGTCGATATATAGACAACGGAAGGATTATTATGCCTAAAGATTGAAATCGTACCTTTCTCTTCAGGAGTCAGGTCTTGTCTTCTAGAAATATCAATAGTTTTAGGGCTTGCGGCATAGAGAAGGTTTGAAGCAGAAGGTGAAACGACCGTTTGTATCAGCCAAACAGAGCTTAGACTTATCAAGGTAAATAATGATAACAAAGTAAAACGCTTTAGCTTTGTGCTTACTGTTTTAAGAATTCCTATAGATGATGTTCTATGAAGTGTTTTAGATACTTTTTTTAACATAGTTCTTAAAATAGTCCTTTAAATGTAATATTTATGAAAATAATAATTATCTGTATAACTTAGTTCTAACTACGTTCATACGCGAAGATAGTTGCAAAAAAGCCTGTATCAAGTATAAAGCGAGGATGAAATTTATACCCTCAGCTATACCAGACGTTATTTTAATCGAACCAAATGTCTTTGGTGATCACCGCGGTTTCTTTATGGAAACATGGCAACGGAAAACCTTCGCAGAAAATGGAATCGACTTCGACTTTGTTCAAGATAATCACAGTAAATCAGCTCATGGTATCTTGCGTGGTTTACATTATCAGATGGAACAAACTCAAGGCAAGTTAGTTCGTGTTGTAGAAGGCTCAGTATTTGATGTGGCTGTTGATATGCGCCGAAGTTCATCAACGTTTGGACAGTGGGTAGGTTATGAACTGTCTGCTGATAACCGCAGAATGATGTGGGTGCCTCCTGGTTTTGCACATGGCTTTTATGTCATGAGTGACAGTGCTGAATTTGTTTACAAATGTACGGATTATTATGCTCCAGAACATGAACAAAGTTTGCTTTGGAATGATCCAGCCTTAAAGATTGATTGGCCTTTAGTCAATGGCAAAGCGCCAATTCTGTCAGATAAAGATGCGATTGCACCTGTTTTTATAGATGCTCAAACCTTTACTTAGTAAATTACTACTGATCAGTTGTAATAACTAATTAATTAAAGACTATATGAAAAAAATATTAATTACGGGAGCAAATGGCCAACTCGGTTATGAGTTACAACGCTCTATGCCTGCTTATTATGAATGCATAGCAGCAGATAGATCGATTTTAGATATTACAGACGCTTATGTTGTAAAGGAATTTGTAGCTGAGCAGAAACCCGATGTAATAATCAATGCAGCCGCATATACAGCCGTCGATAAAGCCGAAGAGGAAACCGAACTAGCAATTGCCATTAACACCTTTGGTGCAGCCAATTTAGCTAATGTGGCAAGGGCGAATAAATGCAAGTTAGTACAGATTTCGACTGATTTTGTTTTTGATGGCAAAGCCTGCTCTCCGTATCCTGTTGATGCTAAAACTGACCCTGATGGTTACTATGGTAAAACAAAGCGTGATGGTGATAATAAGGTTTTAGATATATTAGGTGATGAAGCTTTAATTATTCGCACCTCTTGGTTGTATTCAGCACATGGTAATAACTTTGTTAAAACCATGCTTCGGTTTATGGCTGAACGCGAAGAATTGGGAATTATTTCAGATCAAATTGGCACACCGACGTGGGCAAACTCATTAGCAAATGCTGTTTGGCAAGCTATTGAACTAAACATCACGGGAGTTCATCATTGGTCTGATGCCGGTGTCGCAAGTTGGTATGATTTTGCTTATGCCATCATGGAAGAGGGCGTCGCTTTAGGTTTATTAGATAAGCCAATTACGATTAATGCAATTACTACAGCCGATTACCCCACTCCTGCAAGCCGTCCTTGTTATAGCGTTATGGATAAAACGACGACTTGGAAAGCTTTGAATATGCAAAGTGAGCATTGGCGTGTGGCATTAAGAAATATGTTGATTGAGCTAAAAACATAACATTGTAAGATGAACAAATAGAGAATGATTTGAAAATGAGAAGATTACTGGTTACTGGCGGCGCAGGTTTTATCGGTGCAAACTTTGTTTATTACTGGATGAATCACCATCCTGAAGATCATGTTGTGGTACTTGATGCCCTAACATACGCGGGTAATGAAGCGAGTATTGATGAATTAAAAGCAAAGCCCAATTTCAAATTTATTGCAGGCAGTATTGCTGATCAAGTTTTGGTTGAAAAACTTTTAGTCGATGAAAAGTTAGATACAATTGTAAACTTTGCTGCAGAAAGCCACGTAGATCGTTCAATTTCTGGCCCAGACATATTCTTTGAAACCAATATCATTGGTACTCATAATATTCTTAAAGCTGCACGTAAAGTGTGGATTGAGAATGAAGAAACTGCGAATCCAGATCATCGTTTCCATCATGTATCGACAGATGAAGTTTATGGGGAGCTAGACGATGACTCA
>CALISP010000127.1 GCA_938041705.1 uncultured Cocleimonas sp.
TTTGTATTAGCAGCATTTCCACCCCAATCAGGTGCAGCATCAACAGTGATTTTGTATTTGTCATTGTAAGTAACTTCATGAGCATTTGAATACTCACCAGCGGTTAGTTCTGATGATGTTCTTTTCCAGATAAGGTCTATTGCAAGTTCAGGCATACTACTCTCCTAGATTCGTACATTTGTTGTAAATAATAAAAAATTAAAATTTATGGATCAAAACACAATAAAACATAATCAAGCTTTACCTTCTGCTAAGCTTTTATTTGGGTCATAAAACGGCTTAGCTACAACAATAGCCCGTGCTTCGCCTGTTGGCATAACTACAGTCACTTTGGTACCTTCTGCTTGGTATTTAATATCGATCATAACTAATGCTATATTCTTCTTTAAGCGTGGTGAATAAACTGCTGATGTTACATGCCCTACTTTGATTGAATCAATAGTCACAGACCAAGGACGTGTATTCGGGCCTTGCAACGGCGGACAATCAATTTCAATACCCACTTGCTGTCTATTGACGCCATCTTTTTGTATTTTTGATAAGGCCTCTTTACCAATGAAGTTAGCTTCTATATCCAAATTAATCAGGCGATCTAAACCTAATTCGTATGGGTTTGTATTGATATCCATATCTGCGTGATAAGACAACATACCACCCTCAATTCGACGTATTGATGAGGTATGTCCAGGCTTTAAACCTAATGGCTCACCCACTGTCATTAGATGTTCCCAAAGTTCGTCACCATAACTGCCATCACGCAAATAAATCTCATAGCCCAGCTCGCTCGACCAACCTGTTCTTGAGATGATTAACGGCATGCCATTTAGATTAAACTCACGAAGCCAGAAATATCGTAAATCTTCAATTTCATCCCCAAATACGGCTTTCATTATCTCGCCAGATTTTGGACCTTGAAGTTGTAATGGCGATACATCAGGTTCAGAGATAGTGACATCTAAACCAGAATTGATTGCAACGCCTGTAGCCCAAAGCAAAATATCGCTGTCAGCGAGTGATATCCAAAAATGGTTTTCGGCTAATCTTAATAAAACAGGGTCATTTAAAATACCGCCCTCCGCATCGGTAATGAGAATATATTTACATTGTCCTACAGCACACTTTGAAAGATCACGTGGAGTGAGTAACTGCATAAACTCAGCAGCATCTGGTCCTGTGATTTCGACTTGTCTTTCAACGGCTACATCACACAAGATAGCGTCGTTAACGAGATTCCAGAAGTTCTGCTCAGGATCACCAAAATCTCTAGGGATATACATGTGATTGTAAACTGAGAAGCCTTGTGCGCCCCAACGGACAGTGGCATCAAAATATGGTGATTTGCGAATCTGTGTACCAAAACCAAAATCATCTGACTGATAATTAATCATGCTAATCCTTATTCTTAAATAAACGATAAAACAAAAGCATACGCTGATAAAACTATTGAGATGGTCTCAAATAATCGACATATATCGCCAATTAAGTTTAAATTTATCGATTTTTTAGTCTGTTTAGACTGTTACTTATTGAATCAAGTAATAGAGGAAAATAAGAGAGGCAAAAGAAGGAAAATATATGAGGATTTACAACTTATCTAACGCAGGTTTAATAGACTTGATTTGCCGCGTGACAATGTAAGTAAAAAATCGATCTATACCAATTTCTTCTATCAATAATTCATCTATTAATTTTTGATACTCATCAAGATTCGGCACAACTAGCTTCATGATGTAATCAACACCGCCGCCAGTAGCAATGCATTCCACGATTTCATCTATTTCAAAAATTCGTTTTTCAAATCGTTCAAAATCTTTGTGTTGATGATGTTTAAGAGAAACTTCCAACATCACTGTCGTTAGATTAACGATTTTTTCAATAGCTATATCTGCATGATAACCTTTAATTATCCCTGCTTTTTCTAAACGATTAAGACGTGTCCAACAAGGCGTCGCTGATAAATTTACCTCAGCTGCTAAGGCAGTTTTACTTAAACGACCATGTGTTTGCACGGCGGCAAGTATTCTTAGATCGATGGCATCTAATTTAGTTAGACTCATGATATGAGGTGGTGTTTCATAGTGTGGCTTTAGACATGATAATTAATCATAAATATATAGCATTTAGGGAGGCAAACTTATTCTAAAAAGACACCCCCCTACTTTTTATCCTTTTATATTCACTATTTATATTATCTGCGTTTTAGAGTTTCAACTTTTCTTTAGACAGTATATGTTTAAACCACTGATACATTGGCGTAGTTGCAGCGTTATCAACATTAGGTGCAGCTCGCCCAGATTCTAAATCGTGTTTATTGATAGAGCGCATTTCAACACTGTAACGCGTTGCTTTTGTTGTGTTGGGAACGCTGGCGTGTAAATGTGCACTTGAAAAACTTAAAACATCACCCGGCTCTAACATTACTTTCAACAAATTTGATTCATCAACACTGGCTTTTAATGTAGGTGCTGATGGATAACACCCTTGGCGTTCTGCATCGGCTTCATTTCGTTTTTCAAGATAATCTTTATGTGACCAAGTAGCGGTTGTATTTGCGATTGGTTTATCCCAATAATCTGGATAAAGTGCAATAGTACGGTTTTCTTCTAATGCATATAGAGGCGCCCACCAATTAATTTGGCTATGAATATTGCTACCCCAAGAATCACGATGGTGCCCTATTACTCCACATTCAGCACCATCGTAGTCAGTATCAAAAGGCACGATACGCATTGGAAAATGATCGTAATAAGTGTTATTTAAATCCACACCACATTCTTCTAACACTTTGAAAAATAATTCTTTTACCGTTTCGCTTTTACGAAAATGAGCTTGTACATTACCCGTTCGTTGTAAAAATGCCTCGGGTGAAAAATGAAGTTGCGCATCAACAGGGTCAATGCCATTGAGAGACTCACGCAATAACTTATCAGCATATTCAATCAGCTCATGCATTGCAGATATGTTTTTATAAATTAAACATTCGCCCTTAAAGCAATGCTCAGCTCGTTCTATATCTGATACTGGTTTTTGAAGATGAATAATTGGCATAGTGTGAATCTGTAGTTTTATATTATTAAAGCATAAATACATCTAAAGTGGCGGTGTGTCTTTTAATCTATTTTATCTGTATTTTATGAGATTAAAAAAACACTTTTCTTTTAATATACAGAGGTATTCTAGCTAAAAATCTACTTCTAGACTTTTTATGATATGTTAATAAACAAAAAAATATCTATCACTCTTCGATTAATAATTTAAATCAGCCAGGAGATATACAATGTCAGAGTCAAAAAACAGAAGTGGAAGCTGCCTTTGTGGCACCGTTAAATTTACCGCAGAAAGTAGTAATAGCGTTGGTGCTTGTAATTGTGGCATGTGTCGTAAATGGAATGGTGGACCACAGATGGCTGTTTTCTGTGGCGATAGTGTGTCATTTGA
>CALISP010000128.1 GCA_938041705.1 uncultured Cocleimonas sp.
TCTGCAGCTGTATTTAATCATATTGTTGATCAAAAAATTGACAATGAAATGCATAGAACTTCGAATCGCCCTTTACCTGAGGGTAAAATCACTACTAAAACAGCCTTTATTTTTGGAGCAACTCTTGGAATTGTAGGAATAGGGGTGTTGCTTATTGGCGTTAACGTTTTAACGGCAGTTTTAACTTTTTTTGCTTTAATAGGTTACGCCGTTTTTTATACTATGTATTTGAAGCGTGCAACACCACAGAATATTGTTATTGGAGGAGCAGCAGGTGCCGCGCCACCATTACTAGGCTGGGCAGCAATTACTAATTCGATAGAGCTTGGTGCCTTATTGTTGTTTGCGATTATCTTTATTTGGACACCCCCCCACTTTTGGGCATTAGCAATACATCGTCAAAAAGAATATGCGAAAGTGAACATACCTATGTTACCTGTAACACATGGAGCGCATTTCACTCGTATCCAGATTTTGCTTTATACGATATTGCTTTTCATCGTTACTCTTATGCCTTACTTGGTGGCTATGAGTGGTTTAATCTACCTTGCTGGTGCAGTGGTTTTAGGTATCGGGTTCCTATATTACGCTATTGAATTATTAAGACGACCTGAAGATAAAGAGCTTCCTATGAAGACCTTTGGATTTTCTATTAATTACTTAATGATTCTTTTTGTGGTTCTTTTGGTTGACCATTACTATCCAATCTTTCTTAATTAATAAGTCTCTTTATCCCTAAATGAGTGTTTTTAAATAGACTCACGACAATAAACTTAACCAATTAAATAGTTAATAACAAAGGTTTTGAAATGGAATTTTTAAAAGCAATCAAAAGTGTATTTAGTGCAATGATTGGTGTTCAAAAAGCTGATACTTTACGTGAAGATTTTTCTAAAAAAAGTGCAATGCCTTTTATTGTTGCTGGCATATTAATGACTATATTGTTTGTCTTAGGTGTATACGGCATAGTTAAGCTTGCAATTGGTGCGCTTTAAACAATATTCAGGTTTTACACATCGATATATAATATATAAAAAGACATCCCCCCACTTTTGGCATGTTTTTAATGTTAGACATAGAATTATAATTCCAGTTTCCTTCGATGTTTAGTCAAATTTGACTTACTTTAGGGATCAATCTTTATAAGACTTTATAAGTCTTTAATAATGCTTAATACACTTTGTAAAAGGGCTTATTTTATCTGTCTAATCACTGTATCATTGCTTTTTTTTAGTACTACTCATTTCTATGGAACTCAATCCCTATTACACACAGATCAAAGATCTACTTCAGCGTATAGATGCGTTGAGGGGGTATCTTTGACTATGAAAACAAAAAAGAACTTCTAGAAGAAACCGTTCGTGAACTAGAAGATCCTGAAGTATGGAATGATCCTGAAAGAGCTAGAAAGCTTGGAAAAGATCGAACAAGTTTCGAAAACGTCGTACTCAGTGTGGATTCTTTAACAATACAACTAACAGATGCAAATGAGCTTTTGGAAATGGCCGAAAGTGAAGATGATCAGGATACAGTTGATGTTGTCATTTCTGATATAGAGTCTGCAACTCAAGGTGTAGAAAGACTTGAGTTTCAACGTATGTTTTCTGGCGACATGGATGCCAATAATGCATTTCTTGATATCCAATCAGGTTCAGGTGGTACAGAAGCTCAAGACTGGGCTGAAATGGTATTACGTATGTACTTGCGTTGGGGTGAAGCTAAAGGCTTTAAAGTTGAGTTAATGGAAGCTTCCCCGGGTGATGTCGCAGGTATTAAGTCTGCCACCATTAGCTTTGAAGGAGAATACGCTTTTGGTTGGTTGCGAACAGAGATAGGTGTACACCGCCTTGTGCGTAAATCACCGTTCGATTCTGGTGGACGTCGTCATACTTCATTCTGTGCTGTATTCGTATCTCCTGAAATTGATGATGATATTGAAATCGAAATAGATCCATCTGACGTTCGTGTTGATGTTTATCGTGCCTCCGGTGCGGGTGGTCAGCATGTTAATAAAACCGAATCTGCGGTTCGTTTGACACATCTACCTACAAATACAGTTGTGCAGTGTCAAAATGGACGATCACAACATCAAAATAAAGCCACGGCAATGAAGCAATTAAAAGCGAAATTGTACGAGCAAGAAATGCAATCACGTAACGCTGAAAACCAAGAGTTAGAGGATAATAAATCTGATATCGGGTGGGGTAGTCAAATTCGATCGTATGTTTTAGATGCTTCTCGTATTAAAGATTTACGTACAGGTGTTGAAACAGGTAACACACAAGCTGTGTTAGATGGTTCATTAGATCAATTCATTACAGCTAGTTTGAAATCAGGTGTTAAATAGCCTTAATTGAACCATCAAACAAAATTTACATATTAATAAAGTTAAATTTAAAGAGATAAACATGTCACAAGATAATCAAAACCAAGAAGGTCAAACTACTGAACCACAAGATGAAAATCAGCTCATCGCTTTACGCCGTGAAAAACTAGGCGAGTTACGTGCTGCCGGTAATGCTTTTCCAAATGAGTTTAAAAGAGAACAGTATGCTGCTGATTTACAAAAAGAGTATGTAGATCAAGATAAACCTTGGTTTGATGAAAATGAAGTTCGCGTAAGTGTTGCTGGTCGTATCATGCTCAAACGAGTTATGGGTAAAGCTAGTTTTATTACTATTTCTGATACTTCAGGGCGTATTCAAGTTTATGCACAAATCAAACTTTTGGGAGATGACTTGTATGAATCTTTCAAAACGTGGGACAGTGGAGATATCGTTGGTGTTGAAGGCTTATTATTTAAAACACAAAAAGGTGAGTTAACCGTTAAAGCTGATAGTCTTCAGTTGTTAACAAAATCACTACGACCTTTACCTGAGAAATTTCATGGACTAAGTGATCAAGAACAACGCTATCGTCAACGTTATCTTGACCTAATTATGAGTGAAGAGACGCGCGATACGTTTAAAATGCGTTCTAAAATTGTTAGTTACATTCGTCGTTTCTTTGAAGAACGTGATTTCATGGAAGTTGAAACGCCCATGTTACAAGTTATTCCTGGCGGTGCCTCGGCACGTCCTTTTGAAACGCATCACAATGCTTTAGATATTGATATGTATCTGCGTATTGCACCTGAGCTTTATCTCAAACGATTAGTTGTGGGTGGTTTTGATCGAGTATTTGAAATAAATCGTAATTTCCGAAATGAGGGTTTATCAACTCGTCATAATCCAGAATTTACAATGATTGAATTCTATCAAGCCTACGCAACATTCCACGACTTGATGGATATAACAGAAGAATTATTCCGTGGTTTGGCAATTGATATCTTAGGGTCGACAGAAGTTCCTTACCAAGGTGAAGTATTTGATTTTGCTTACACATTTGAACGAATTTCAGTAACCGATTCAATTTTGAAACATAATTCTGATATAAGTGCAGATGATATTAGTTCTTTAGAGGCTGCTACAGCACTTGCTAAAAAACTTGGAATTCATGTCGAAGGTTATTGGGGTTTAGGCAAAATCCAAATGGAAATCTTTGATGAAACGGTCGAAAAGAAGTTGTTAAACCCGACCTTTATTACAGAATACCCTGCGGAAGTATCACCTTTAGCAAGACGTAATGATGATAATGACTTTATAACGGATCGTTTTGAGTTGTTTATCGGTGGTCGCGAAATAGGTAATGGTTTCTCAGAGCTCAATGATGCAGAAGATCAAGCAGAACGCTTCAAAAAACAAGTAGCTGAAAAAGATGCAGGTGACGCAGAAGCAATGCATTACGACGCAGATTATATTAGGGCTTTAGAGTATGGAATGCCACCAACAGCGGGTGAAGGTATTGGAATAGATCGATTGGTGATGTTGCTTACCGATTCACCATCAATCAGAGATGTAATCCTATTCCCACATATGCGTCCTGAATAAATAGTAATTTAATACAATTAAGTATTCTACATAAAGTTGGGGGGTGTCTTTAAAACTATATTTAATAGTAATAAAAGACACCTCCTCATTTTTATATCGTTCTATAAATTAAATCTTAATGCGACATAATCACTGGTGTGATCATACTATCCAGTATCTTCTTAGTTACTCCACCGAATACTTTACTTTGTAATCCCGAAGTACCGTAACTACCCATAATTAATAAATCTAAACTGTTTTCTGCGATATGGTTAAGAAGAACTGTAGATACGTCGAAGCTTCCTGTAGTTGTTCGCCTTACATTGGCATTAATGCCATGTCGTCCAAGATGGGCAGCTAAATCATCAGCTAATAACTCTCCTTTAGCCGTTTTCTTTTTTCCTTCAGTAACAACTAGAATTGTTACCTCTTTAACCTGTTTTAAAATAGGTAATGAATCATGAACAGCACGAGTTGCGGTAGCTGTGCCATCCCATGCTATTAAGGCATTTTTAGCGGGTATATGATGAGCGCCAATATAAGGCATGAAAAACACTGGGCGGCCACAGTGAACCATTATTTTACTAGCGATTGATTCAATCAATTCATAATTTCTATTATTGGGGTTTGCTTGTCTAAAAATGACCAAGTCAAAATTTCGTGCATATTTAGCAACAGCTCTTCTAAGTCCTTTACCAGCTGAGAGGTCAAT
>CALISP010000129.1 GCA_938041705.1 uncultured Cocleimonas sp.
CGCAGTTTGTAATCGATTTAATGTGAGATAAATAGAATTACTAGAGCGTCTTAAATTAATGCTTTTACTATCATCTATAATATCGGAAAGATCATTTAATGATTGCAGCTGTACTTGATTTGAAAAAACACCTTGTTTAGCTTTTACTTCTGAAGGGGTAAATAAACCAATGACAAATACAACTGATAACGAAGCAATAATATTTTGATACATAATCCAATCCGTTTTAAACGTTATAAAACCAAATTAGTACAGTTGATTAGCCTATGCAAGTGAATCGGTAATAAAATTACAAAGATTTGAGAGTTAAAAAATATAATTGAGAGATTTTAGTTTTTACTTATATTGTGTTTTTAAGAAATAATAAAGCTAGTAAGGACATTTTTTAACTACACTACAAAGTGTTCTATAACCGATATTCGTTAAGTGGTTTTCTTATTAAATGATCTAACTGATGGAGAATCACTTTATGTCTGAGTTTAAATCTTTTCAGGGTATTCGTATTGATACCGCAGAATTACGCCTTGTTAGTTTACCATTACGCACACCTTTCGTTATTTCAACAGGCACCATGACTGATAAAGTCTTCCCATTGCTTATTCTTAAGGGAGAGGGTTTAGAAGGGTTTGCAGAAGCAGTTATGGATCATACTCCAGATTACCTTGAAGAAACTATTTCGGGCGCTATGGCTTTCTTGCGAGAGGTGATATTGCCAACGATTGTGGGTAAACGTTTTCGGTCACCAGCTGAATTATTAACTATTCTAGATCCTTGGCGTGGACATCGAATGAGCAAGGCTGTGGTTGAAATGGCTTTTTGGGATTTATGGTCGAAAGCACTCAATGTTCCATTAAAGTCTGTTTTAGGCGGTGTTCGAGATAACGTTGAGGTTGGTGTTAGTTTGGGTATTGCACCGATAGATGAAACTTTAGATCAAATTTCTGAGGTACAGGAAGCAGGGTATAAAAGAACAAAACTAAAAATTAAAAAGGGCCATGATCTGATTTTATTAAAGGCTGTTCGTGAGCGTTTTCCAGATATTAAACTGACGGTAGATGCTAATACCGATTATGGCTTAGTGGATCTCTCTACCTTGCAAGCAATGGATGAATTTGCACTGGATTACATTGAGCAGCCATTAGCATTTGACGATATTCATGATCATGCCATTGTCCAGAAAGCTATACGAACCGCTCTTTGTTTAGATGAAAGTATTCGTTCAGCAGTCGATACACGTAAGGCATTGGTGGCTGGTGCAGCTAGAGTAATAAATATTAAAGTTGGTCGTGTGGGTGGCTTTGCAGAAGCTCGAGCAATACATGATATCTGTGAAGCTTTTGGTGTACCTGTCTGGTGTGGTGGTATGTTGGAAAGTGGCATTGGTCGGGCGCATAATATTCATCTTGCTACTTTACGCAACTTTAGCAAACCTGGTGATACTTCTTCAGCTTCCCGGTATTTTAAACGAGATATTATTCATGAATCATTGGAAACAGCAAATGGACTCATGCCTGTTCCTAATAACGGTGCTGGTATCGGTGTTACGTTAGATCATGATTATCTTAATACTGTATCACGCCAAGTGGAGACTTTTAGTCCATGACTTTATCAGTAGAGAATATCATTCTGAGAGAACTATCAGGAGTTGCCGAATTAAAGCAGGCGGAAGTATTTCAAAATGAAGTATGGGGTGAAGATGATAAGCCTGATAATTCGGATATTATGCTTGCCATCCAGCACGAAGGTGGTTTGGTGGCAGGGGCATTTTATGAAGACCGTATGCTGGGTTTTATGTTTGGTTTTCCTTCAGCCACTCTAGGCGTACAGCATTCACATCGCTTAGCTGTTCATACGGATGCACGCGGTTTGGGATTAGGAATGAATCTAAAATGGTATCAGCGTGATTGGTGTTTAAAACGAGATATTACATTAATTCGTTGGACTTATGACCCACTTCGAGCAATTAACGCAGGATTAAATATTTCTCGTTTAGGAGCGACCTCCAGCACTTACTACACAGACTATTATGGTGCGATGGAAGGAATCAATGAAGGTCTACCTTCGGATCGTATATTGGCTGAATGGCAATTGAACTCTCCTGAGGTTATACAACGAACAGAAGGCTTTATAGCTAAAGAATCCGATATTGAGGGTTTATTGCTGCGTATAAATATTCCTTCAGATTATGAAACACTGATAGCTTCTGATATGCAGAAAGCTATGACGGAAAGGCTGCGAGTTCGTAAAGAAATGCAAGAAGCTTTCTCTAAAGGCTTCAAAGTGACTGGTTATAATAAGCAAAGCAGTAGTTATATATTGAATAAGGTGTAAATATTATTGATTAGAATCGAGAACAGAATTCAGATTCTAAATGAAAAATAACAACAGCTCCAATGAATAAATTAACTGCTAATCAGCCAGCAACATACCACTACGGGAAGTCAATCTTTTGGTTCCTACTACTTTAGCAATGTTACAGCCCGGCCAAACATATTTTTGTACATTACGTGATAGTAATAAACCATCCGTGCCAGCTAGAATTGGGGTACGTTTACTGAATGCACCGTCACCATCAAGCGCTATCAAGTCTGCCAGTACATCTCCTTTTTTTACTATATCCCCTAACTCAACTTGGTAAGCTAATAATCCAGCCTCATTTACCTTTGTGAATTCAGTGGCAGCAAGATCTGTTGGTTTTGCAGTAGCTGGTGGTGTTGAACGAATTAAATCACCATTAATTAATTCTTGAGTTTGTAGAAAGCCATATAATCGCTCGGCATCATCCAGATTTATTGAATCAAATACGTCAAAACGCCCCCGATATTCTAAGGTGGCTGAATGACAGGCCAAGGGAATTGGTTTATCAGGATATGCTTCAGCAAGTTTGAGCCATACTGTTGACCATACTTCGTCGAAGGAATGTCCTCCACTATCTTCTGCCATCAAAGTAGCAGCTGCACTCATCCAATCAGATAAAGATTGCATCACATCAGTTGACTGAGGAACGCTAAAAATATGTGCCAGAGAGTCATTATCACAATGTAAATCTAGTACATAGTCAGCATCAAATGCTTCTTCAATAACAATATGTTGTTGCTGCTGAATAGCTGTTACAGGTTTAGATTGCGCAAGCCATTGTTTAATCCCATCACGCACAATATGAATATTTTTATCTGGGTTGTCGGTTAATTTGTCGGCAACTTGTTCATGTACTTCTTTGAATAGATCTGGCCACTGACGATTGAAATTAACGCCTGTAACACGATTATATCTTCCTTGATGCTGACCAAAACTAAGATCACTCATTCCCAATGGATTAACCATCGGAAAAATAACGAATTGTGCATTCAGTAAACCATTGGTATCTGCTTGTTTAAGCAAGGGTAATAGATGATGCAGAATCATAATGCCGGGTTGTTCATCGGCATGCAGAGCAGCCTGCATAAATACTTTTTGAGAGGCGTTTTTAGGCCCAATTCGGAAGTAGTTTAATTCTGTTTTTAAACCAGGTGCATCACAGCTTATAGTGCGGACGATATGTTCATAGCTCATTGGATAAATTAGTCTTGTTTAGGATTAATGGTTAATATCTTTTTATATTATTAGTAAATCAATTATTAAATACTTAAAAATCACATAAAAGTAGGGGGGTGTCCTATTTAAAAGACACCCCCCACCTTTTTAACAGTTTTTAAGAGTAATGTTAATTAAGAATTAACACCGCCCATACAGATGTATTTCACTTCTAAGTAGTCTTCGATGCCATAGGTACCACCTTCACGACCTAAGCCAGATTCTTTTATTCCACCAAATGGCGCGACTTCATTTGAGATCAAACCAGAGTTCACTCCCACCATGCCATATTCTAGAGCTTCAGATACTCTCCATGCGCGCCCGATATCACGAGTATAGAAATACGAAGCAAGGCCAAATTCAGTATCATTAGCCATTTTAACAGCTTCTTTTTCAGTCTTAAATTTGAATAATGGCGCAACTGGTCCGAAAGTTTCTTCATAAGTAACTCGCATATCAGTTGTTACATTGCCAAGAAGTGTAGGGTAGAAGAAGCTACTGCCAAGTTCATGGCGTTTACCACCGACAAGTATTTCAGCACCTTTATCAACAGCATCTTTGATATGTTCTTCAACTTTTTCAACTGCCGCCATATTAATTAAAGGACCTTGAGCCACCCCTTCATCAAAACCATTACCTACTTTTAGAGCAGATACTTTAGCAGCAAGTTTCTTAGCAAATTCGTCATACACAGATTCATGAACTAATGTACGGTTTGTACAAACACAAGTCTGACCGCTGTTACGGTATTTGGAGATCATTAAGCCTTCAACAGCAGCTTCTATATCAGCATCTTCAAAAACGATAAATGGCGCGTTGCCGCCTAGCTCTAGTGATAGCTTTTTTAATGTATCTGAACATTGACGCATCAATAACTTTCCAACACCCGTAGAACCGGTAAAGGTTAATTTACGAACGATTGGGTTTGATGTCATTTCACCACCGATCGATTTAGCATCACCAGTAATGATACTGAAAATACCAGCAGGGATTCCAGCACGTTCAGCCAATACAGCTAGTGCTAAAGCAGAATAAGGAGTCGCTTCAGCTGGCTTTACTACCATTGGACAACCAACACTTAGTGCAGGTGCCGCTTTACGAGTGATCATCGCATTCGGAAAGTTCCAAGGCGTAATCGCTGCACAAACACCGATCGGCTCTTTGGTAATGATAAGACGTTGATCATTGTTCTTGGTTGGCATCGTATCGCCACGTACACGCTTACATTCTTCAGCAAACCATTTAACAAATGAAGCACCATAGCCTACTTCACCAGTTGCTTCTGCAATTGACTTACCTTGTTCTGTAGTCATAATAATTGCGAGATCAGCTTGGTTCTCCATGATCAACTCATACCATTTTTCAAGAATAGCTGATCGTTCACTCATCGTTTTAGCTCGCCATGCAGGCCATGCAGCATTTGCAGCCTCAATCGCACGTAAAGTTTCTGCTGCGCCCATATCAGGAACAGTGCCAATCACTTCATTTGTAGCTGGATTTGTTACTTCAAAAGTTTTGCCACTATCTGCATCTAACCACTCGCCATTTATATAGGCTTGCTGGCAGAATAGGCTGTTGTCATTTAGTTTCATTCGAGTGTCTCTTATAGATATATATTTTGAGGATAGGTATAGATTTAATGGTTGGTGATTATAGCTATATATATAGTTAAAGCCTCGGTTTTTCTTATATTTTGGCGGTTATAACGAGGTGAATAAATTAATAAACCATTATTATCTTGAAGATGGTACTGGTTTAAATTGTGAGTTAACATTAATAATAATTACTATCACTATGATTAAGTAAATTATTTTTATTAAATCAATGATGAATTTACTAAAAACACAAGTTGCCTAGGTTAAATTAATGGAAATACGTCAATTAAAAACACTAGTTAGTATTTTAGATTTTGGTGGCTTCGCAGCTGCGGGTGAGGCTTTAGGTTTAACTCAATCTGCAGTTAGTTTGCAAATTAAAGCGCTAGAAAAAGAAT
>CALISP010000130.1 GCA_938041705.1 uncultured Cocleimonas sp.
ACGAAGCCTACAATACTGGGTAAGGTAAAATCTAGCCCCATTATATAGTGTCCTAAGATTGCACCTATTAACGCCAATGGTATATTTATTAATACAACTATGGGCTCGCGATAGTTTTTAAACTGCAAGCTTAATAGTAAAAAAACACCTAATAATGCCAATGAAAATCCTGTGAAAATTGAATTATTAGTTTCAGCATTATTTTCTACTTCACCTTTTAGTGAAATCTTCACATCAGGGTATTTTTCTTCTAACTTAGGAAAAAGGCGACTCTTAGTATCTGCTAGTACTTCAGCAGTATTTGCTTTTAATGAGTCGATATTGCCGAAGATATTAATTACACGTTTATGATTCACATGACCAATTCGTGCGAAGTCACGATACTCTTCTATAGAGGCAATACTGACCAAAGGAATACTTTGCCCTGTTTTGGAGAAAATCACCATTTCGTCAAAATCTTCTAGAGCATTATCCAGATTGGAATCAAGCTTTACATTGATTTCAAATGCTTCTCTTCCTTGGTAGATATCATTAACTTTTGCACCTTGATATGCAGCTCTTAGTTGTGCTGATACGATTTGTGCATCTACTCCAGCAGCCAATGCGCCAGGTAATAATTTTACTCTATATTGAGGTTTTCCCGGTCGTAAATCATCCAATACATTGGAAACACCTTTGTAACCTACTAACCAATTCTGAATTTCATAAGAGACCTTGGATAGTTCGTCTAAACTATTCCCTGAGAGTTGAATTTCTATTGCCCGACCTGCAGGTCCTGTAGCTGGTTCTTTAAATTGTAGACTGATTACACCTGGAATCTCACCAGACTCTTTACGCCATTGAGAAGTGAAATCTGCGAGTGATGTGGTCCGAGTTTCAGTATCTAGGAAGTCTAAACTTATGGTCGCAAGATGTGCCCCTGACTCAGAAGAGTCTGCATTTTCACCATAAGATACCTGAATGGTTTTAATCAGAGGGGCAGGTTCATTTGTTTGAAACTGGTCTTGAGCTTTTCGTGCAGCAGAAATTAATATTTCGACCGTTTCTTCAGTTCTTGATAAAGGAGTTCCTTGAGAATATAACACTCGAGCTTCTAGTGCATTTCCTTCGAGCTCTGGGAATCCTTTAAATTTAACCGTACCTGTTATTAACATGCCAATAGATAAAATTAACATAGCAAAAGCTAAACCAACGGTTATATAACGATAAGCGATAGCGACTTCAGCAAGTTTAGTTACTTTGTTACGCAGTTTTAAGAAGTACTTTTCAAATATTTGCCGCCATTTGGGTAGTTCTTTGTTATGGGAATGTTCTAATGCATGTTTTAAATGGTGGGGTAATATTAGAAACGCTTCTAACAAACTAAAGACTAATACACCAAGCAAAACCACTGGCAAGACTCCTAAAACTTGCCCCATTTCGCCTTTCATAAATATTAAACTGCCAAATAGAAGAGTAGAAGTAAGAAACGATGAAAATACGCCACGAGCAACTTTTTCAGTGCCAGAGATTGCTGCATCTAAAGGAGTTTTACCTTTATTGTATTCATGGGAAATACTTTCCGAAAGCACAATTGCATCATCCATTAAAATTCCAATTGCCATAAGCAAGGCGACCATTGAAATCATATTGATGCTAATGCCAAGCAAGCTCATAACAGCCAGCCCACCTAAGAATGAGACGGGTAAGCCAAGAGCTACCCAAAAGGTATAACGAAAACTGAAGAAAAAGAACAAAGCCATTGTTGCCAACAATAAACCTTGCCAGCCATTAGTCAGTAATAAACCTAAACGATCTTTTACGACCGTTGCTTGATCTTGAGTAAGAACTAACTGAGTGCCTTCAGGTAAACGTGCGTTTTCTTTATCTGTAAAGGTTTTAACAGCATCAAAAATAGTAATAGTATCGTCATTTGTGTTTTTATTAATTTTAAGCAGGGCTGCTGTTTTACCGTCTAGTTCAACACGGTCTTCTTGGCTTTCGAATTCATCTTCTACTCGGGCAATATCACTTAGTTTAATTTCACCGCCTTTATCCGTGTTTAAAATAACTAAAGAGGCTAATTCACTTGCTGTTTTGCGAGCATTATCAAAACGTATTTGATATGACGTGTTTTTTGATTCTAAGATTCCAGCAGGTAATTCTATCGCTTGCGCTTTAATCAAATCAGCAATGTTTTGGATACTTAAATCATATTTAAGCATGGCGTCTGGTTTAACCAAAACATTGAGTTGATGCGTAGAAAAACCCGAAACCGTTACAATAGGTACTTCTGGTAAAGCCAGTAACTTATCACGGTAATATTCGGCAAGTGATTTAAGCTCTGGTGAGGTTAATTTTTCACCTGTTATTGCTACAGTAACTACGGGCGTAGTTCGTCCCAATTCTGTAACAACAGGATCTTCAGTATTTGCTGGGAAATCAGTAATACCATCAACAGCAGCTTTGATATCATCAATGAATTGGCGCATATCGCCGCTTTCATCCATTTCCATCGATAGAATGCCTACATTATCGCGCGCTTCGCAACGTTGTTCTTTAGTAAAGCTGATACCGTCAGTAGCATCTTCAAGTCGATTACATATTCCTTCCTCTACATCCGCAGGAGAGGCTCCAGGATAAGCTGCTGTTACCTGTACTTGATAGAGTTCTATTTTTGGAAATGTTTCTTTATTTAAGCTTGGTAATGCGACTAAACCGATGGCAATTATCGCCATCATTAATATATTAGCCGCAGTTGGATGAGTTGCGAAATAGCGAATCATTGTGAGTTTTTCTCTTCGCTTTTTTCTGTGCCAAGTGCAAGTCGAGCTATTTCTTGCATTGTAGACTCAGACTCTATCGGATTAAGTATTAAACCCTGAATCACAGGAACTAGATCACTAATAACAATTCTATCTCCATCGTTTATTCCCGCTCTTATTACAAGTAATTCTCCCTGAGAGTAGAGGATTTCAACGGGTTTAATATCTAAGGTGTTATCCTTGCTTACGGTATAAACACGTTTTTCATGCAATGCTTTACGAGGAATAACCAACATATCTTTTGGTTGAGATAGAAATTCAACAGAAGTATACATACCCTTAATTAAGGGCGGGCGAACACCAGGAATAATGCCCTCATATGGATTCTTTACCGATACAACCATACCCAAAGTGTCTCTGCTAGGGTCAACAGATTCACTTACTCTTAATAATTCTGCATCCCAGGCAGCTGCTTGTGGGCTTCCCACCATACGAACTTTAATATCTAATTTCCACTGAGCAATTATTTGTTCTAAGTTTTGGGTGCTTTGTACTTCTTTTGAAGAAAGTTCTTTGCTCATTGACATCGCCAGAGGTCTAACATGCTTCATGGGTAGTTGTGCATTAATTTCTACTGCTTGTATTCCTAATGCTTCAAAAAGTAGGCTGCCAGCAGAAACGAATTCTCCTGCCTCCACTGAAACTGAACCTACTCTTGCGTCAAACGGTAAAATTACTGCTGTTCGAACCAAGGTATCTTTACTCTGATCAACTTGGCTTTTAGATTGTTTAATTTGTGCTCGAGTAGATGCTTTTTTACTAGCGTAAGTATTAAGCTTTCCCTGTTGATCTTGAACAGCGGAACGTAGTTGTAATACTTTTTGTTGTTCGATATCTATTTGATTTCGTGGAAGTGTCCCTTTTGACACTAAAGCTTTAACTCGCTTAAGTTCGACTAAGCCAATATTTAGATTCTTTTTGGCAATTTGTAAGGAACGTTTCGTACTATTTTCTTCGGTTTGCAATTGTTTCAATGATGATTGAGTACTAGCTAAACCAGCTTTACTCGAGTCAAGTGAAATTTCAAACGTAGTTGCATCAATTTTTAATACAGTTGTTCCTTTAGGAAGAATTCCACCCTGTTTGAGTTTAGGATGGATATAACTAATTTTACCATTTACTTCAGACTTAGCGTTTAAAACCGTTTCAGGTTCAACATTTCCGTATGCAATTGCACGAGCACGAAAGGGTATGTTTTTAGCGGTAATAAATTCAACAGTCTTAACCGGCAAAGCAATATCTTCATGGTCAATGGCTTGTTTGGACTTGAGTTGCATCATTACCAAAGCAATAGCACTCGCTATGATTAATGGGAGAAAAATGAAATTTTTAAGTATTTTTTTCATGATTATCTTTATTTTGATAGATAGGAGTAAATCATAACAAAGCTATGAAGAAAGCCATATTGGTATTTTGTAACGATTTGTAACAGGAAGAAGCTTTGTTTATCCTTAATAATTTGATGTTGTTTAAGTATTACAAAGCCTTAATAAATAGTTAAAGTACAAATAATCAGCAGGTTGATTTTTAATATTTATCCAAAGCATTAATGTGTGACTAGCACTGTATATAATTGCTTATATTTACACTTTGGTTTATTGAATATGTTGTGTATTAGCATTATGCTAATTATTAAGATTTAGGTGAATGCTATTTTTTAATAATATTTTCTAAGAATACATTTCCATCAACACTAAAGGATAACCTTTGTAATGGATCGTAAGAACGAAAAGAATAATAAATCCCCCTTAAGACTGTCTTCAGTCATTTGTGGGTTATTTATGACCTTGAGCATTTCCCCTCTGTATGCGGAAAACTTATTGCAAGTTTATCAACACGCTAAAACAAATGATGTGCAATTGAAAATAAGTGAAGCAGGTTTTCTCGCCGCATTAGAAGCAAAACCACAAGCTATTGCAGGTTTAAAGCCGCAAGTGGATTTGTCAGCCAGAACAAGCTACGGCTTAAGTTATACAAGTAGAGCGCTTACACGTGATGATGGTTCTGCTTTTTTTAATCTGGGTTACGACCTTACGCTAAGTAAGTCATTGATCAATAAGCGTCTAGATGCTCAGATTGAGCAAGTCGATGCTTCTATCTTACAATCTAAAGCGAATTTAGAACTTGATCGACAAGATTTGATTATTCGTGTTGCAGAAGCATATTTTGCCTATTTAAATGCTAAAGAAACATTAGTGTTTAGAAAATCAGAGTCTAAAGCGATTGGTCGTCAACTCAATCAAGCTAAAGCCTTTTTTGAAGCAGGTCGTTCCGCGATTACAGATGTCAAAGAGGCACAAGCAAGGTTTGATCTTGCTAATGCTCAGATTTCTGTGGCAAATCAACAAATTGATGTGGCAAACGAAACCTTGCGTGCGATAACTACGCGTTATTATAAAAACTTGCAGGGTGCGTCTAACAATATTCCCTTGTTAATCCCTGCTCCCAATAATATTGAAACATGGGCAAAGGTTGCTGTAGCCAATAGTAAATCAATTATTGCGGCTCAACATGGTGTTGATATTGCGCAAAGCAGTGTGGATATTCAACGAGCTGCTAGAAAACCAACCATTAATATAGTTGCTCAACATGGAAGTTCATCTACATTTGGTGAAGATAGTGTTGATAGAGATGTGATTGACGGCTCTATCGGTCTGCAATTGAGTATGCCAATTTTAGATGGTGGAAGTATTTCATCACTCGTGCGTCAATCTCGATTACAACTTCAACAAGCAAGACAGCAATTAGAATTACAGAAGCGTTTAGCGGTGCAACAATCAAGAGCTGCCTATCTCACTATCGTGTCAGGATTAGCCCAAGTGAAAGCATTGAGACAAGCGCTTAATTCGACTCAAGCAGCATCTAACGCTACGCAAGCTGGGTTTGAAGCAGGTACTCGAACTGCAACAGATGTATTAGTATCGTTGCGTGAGACTTTTTCTGCTAGACGTGATTATTCCACAGCAAGATATACTTTCTTGTTAAACACACTGAAGTTAAAACAAGCCGTAGGAACTTTATCGGAAACAGATTTGGCTGCAGTGAGCAAATTGTTGAATAACAAGAAATAGTTCTTTCTCATAATTCGTTAAATTAGGTGTAATCAACATTTTGTCGATTACACCTGAAACATAAGCGTATTGTTATGCCAACAGTAGGGGGGTGTCTTTTGGTATCTATTATTACGTATTTTGCATCTCATCAATAGGGTCTGGACAATATTGACGCCTGCGACAATTGCCACACTGCTCTCCCAAATATAGAGAGTCTACCCAAGACATAAGTTCTGCTAGTTGCTCACGGTCCTCAAACCAAAAGCCGGCTTCAAAATTGCGACTATCTTTGTGCTTTGCACCAAGGCCAGCACCAGTAAGATTCGCACTACCAACAAATGCTCCAACACCATCTATAATAATTGCTTTGGTATGAATGCGTGGACATAGGATTCGATCAAACAGTTCACTTTCAAAGAGTTCAGGATAATCATCAAAATGTTTTCTAAAGCGCGGACCAGGCTCTTTTGCATGCATCAATCGAACGCCAACCCCTCTTTCAACTAATCTAGATAAAAGTGCTAATAACGGTTCGAATCCACGTCCCGTGTCTAGATGAAGATCTTTTATATCTGCTGTTACAATCCAAACAAATCGCCGAGCTTCGGGTAGGCGTGTAAGCATCACTTCATCATAAATGTCGCGGTTAAGGAGTAGTTTGTGCATGCATTTATGATAGCAGTTATTGCGCAATGCTGAATGGTGATAGTTAAAGTCAGCTATGTGTAATATGTCTAGAAAGTAGGGGGGTGTCTTTTATTGTTATTAATTAGCAAGACTCACTTTTTGCCTATCGCAAACCGTTTCCATGGAAACGAAAGTAGAGGTGTGAGATACATAAGGTAAAGCGGCTATTTTTTCACCCAACAACTCTCGGTATTCTTGGATATCAGTGGTTCGCACCTTTAATAGATAATCAAAATTACCCGCGATCATATTGCATTGTTCTACTGCGACGAGTTTTTTAACGGCGGTATTAAACTCTTTAAGAGAAGCAGCGGTGGTATCGCTGAGTGTTACATTAATAAATGCGACATGAGCTTCATTCAATAAATCAAAATCTAACAGTGCTTGATAACCTGTGATGTAACCGGTTTTCTCAAGCTTCTTGAGTCGATTTAGCGTGGGCGTTTTACTTAGGCCTATGCGATTAGCGAGTTCTGCAACACTTATTCTTCCTTCTGTTGCCATAATATTTAGAATTTTTCTATCATATGAGTCTAATTCACTATTTGAATTACTTTTCATGGTTTAAAAGCCTATAAATAATAATTTATATAAATTTATAGTCTATCAATGGGTGTTAAATAAGTCCAATTGTGGTTTTTAACTATAGTAAAGTGATTGTATACACATTAACTTCAAGCAAGAGTATTAGGCTGTTATTTCTTTATCTATGGTCAAATAAACTGAATAACATTTATATATGATTTTATCCTCTATATTTCTTTCTTGAAAAATTTCAACACTATTTTTTAACTATAGTTAACTGAGAAGTATATTTAACTTATAGCAGGAATTTATTATGAGCAGTTTATCAAGCATCCGAAAGAAATTACGTGCGTCCACATTAGGTGACGAAGCCGTTGTTATTAAACACATGCTAGATAGTTTAGATATTGATGCTGATACGCGTCAATCAACTGTTGATATGGCGGCATCTTGGGTGCGCGAAATGCGTGCTTCGGGCGACCCGGGTTTGATGGAAAGTTTTCTTGCTGAATATGGCTTATCTACACAAGAAGGTGTAGCGCTTATGTGTATGGCAGAAGCTTATTTACGTGTTCCAGATAACAAAACGTTAGATGATCTTATCGAAGATAAAATTGCCCCACAAAACTTTGGTGATCATTTAGGTCACTCTAGCTCGCTGATGGTTAATGCCTCAACGTGGGGTTTGATGTTAACGGGCAGTGTGTTGTCTGATTCAGATCAGCGTGGTTTATTGCCTTCGCTACAAAAAGTAGTAAAACGTGCCGGTGAGCCTATTATTCGTGTTGCTGTAAAGCGCATGATGAAAATGATGGGTGGCCAATTTGTATTGGGTGAAGACATAAACTCAGCTATCGACAACGGCAAAGGTTTCATCAAAAAAGGCTATCGTTATTCTTTCGATATGTTGGGTGAGGCCGCACATACATCAAAAGATGCAGACAGATATTATCTCGCTTATGCTGATGCAATTACCGAAATTGTTGCTCATTGTGACGGCAAAGATGTGCGAACTAATCCTGGAATTTCAGTAAAACTTTCTGCACTCTACCCACGATATGAAACATTGCACAAAGATGATGTGATGAAGTCACTATTTCCATCACTTAGATCATTGTGTTTATTGGCAAAAAAAGCAGGTATTGGTCTCAATATTGATGCGGAAGAAGCAGAGCGTTTAGATATCTCGCTAGATATTATTGAGGCATTGCTTAAAGATGGCAGTCTCGAAGGGTGGGATGGTTTAGGCATAGTCGTTCAAGCTTACAGTTATCGCGCACCGCATGTGTTGGATTGGTTATATGCATTAGCTAAGAAATATGATGCAAAACTCATGGTGCGTTTGGTTAAGGGTGCTTATTGGGATAGAGAGATTAAGCGCTCACAAGAATTAGGTTTACCGGGATACCCTGTTTACACACGTAAGAATAATAGTGACCTTTCTTACTGGTATTGCGCAAAGAAATTGTTAGAGCAACGCGATAGAATTTTCCCTCAGTTTGCTACTCACAATGCACATACTATCGCCTCAATTATCAAGCTAACAGAAGGTGAAGAAGACGCATCTAGCACTTATGAGTTTCAACGCTTACATGGCATGGGGGAATCTTTACATGAGTTAGTTCGCGAAAAGCATAACTTCATGTGTCGAATATATGCACCAGTTGGCGTACATCAAGACTTGTTGGCTTATTTGGTTAGACGCTTATTAGAAAATGGTGCGAATGCCTCTTTTGTGAGCCAAGTGTTAGATAATCAAATACCACCAAGTGAAGTTACAGCTGA
>CALISP010000131.1 GCA_938041705.1 uncultured Cocleimonas sp.
GTATTTACAGTATGTTTAGCGACACTAAATAATCTGCCAGGAACATGTGTTTGTTCAACTAATGTTCCGGAACAAGGCATGTGAATACGGTGATAATCTCGAGGTGATAAGTAAATAGTAATGAACTGTCCATTATCATACTTAGCACTTCGTGAGGTATTTTCACCGAGAAGTTTATCTAAGCTGTAATTAATTCCTTTGGCTTGAAGAATTAGTCCATTTTTAATATTTCCAAATTGACTGATTGTTCCATCTACTGGGCTCACAATCTGTGCGTTAGCAAGTGGTCTTAAGTTGGGTTTTAACTCACGAGTAAAAAACTCGTTAAAAGTTGCATAGCTTTTAGGGTCTGGATTTATAGCTTCATTAAGATCGACATTAAATGCATTACTGAACATCTGTATTGCCCTAGGGACTAGAGGTGATTTAATGCGTGTTAATTTAAAAACAGATCGTGAAATTAAGTGATGAGGTAATGCGTATAAAGCGCCAGATTTAAGATAATCAGTCAGAGATGCATTCATTTAGATGATTGTTTCAATTCGTAGTTAAAAAATAGGATAATACGCGATTAATCCATTAGAAACACTATTAGAGATGTACGACATGAATGAAAACAAAACAACTAAGATTGATATACAAGAGTTGTGTAGTGAATTATCCACTATGACTGATTTTATGCGATGGGGAGCTAGTCAGTTCGTAAATGCAAAACTTAGCTATTCACACGGTTTGTCCTCTCCTTTAGATGAGGCTGTATATTTAGTCTTACGATCATTGCATCTTCCAGTAGATACACCTGATATTTATTGGACATCAAAACTAACCAACAATGAAAAACTGAATGTAATAAATGTTTTAACAAAACGTATTGATAAACGAATACCTGCGGCTTATATAATGCAAGAAGGATGGTTTGCTGGTTTACAATTCTACATAGATGAGAGAGTGTTAGTTCCACGCTCACCTATTGCTGAATTAGTTGAAGCTCAGTTTGCACCTTGGGTCAATCCTGAAGAAGTAGAATCTGTTCTAGATTTATGCACAGGTAGTGGTTGCATTGGAATAGCCTGTGCTTATGCTTTCCCATTGGCAGAAGTTGATCTAGCTGATATTTCCATAGATGCTTTGGAAGTAGCAAAAATAAATGTCAAAAAACATGATGCAGAACAAAGAGTTTCAGTTATTGAATCTGATTTGTTCTCAGGACTTGAAGGTAAAAAATACGACATCATTGTCAGTAACCCTCCTTACGTAGATGCCGAAGATATTGCAGGTATGTCAGCTGAATTTAAACATGAACCAGAGCTTGGTTTGAGTTCTGGTAATGACGGACTTGAATGTACCAGAAGTATATTAAAACAAGCAGCTTCGCATCTTACTGCAGAAGGGGTTTTGGTACTTGAAGTTGGTAATAGTCAATACGCTTTAGCAGAAGAGTTTCCAGATTTACCGTTTCAATGGGTAGACTTTGAAAGAGGTGGAGATGGAGTATTTATCCTTACAAAGGCTCAATTAGATTAAAAATATTTTCTACATTAAATTAACTTGAACTTAGTAGACATCTTTTTCATCTTAATGTTCGTATGTTATAATTCCTTGTTCAGTTTCAGTTTACGATAAATAGTATATTATTTTTTTTAAGCTGTGATTTAATGGGCTTCATTCAATTAAGAAATAGGGGACACAGTGTTAGCACAAAGAACACTTAAGAGTATTGTAAAAACAGTAGGTATCGGATTGCATTCAGGTAAACGTGTCAATTTAACGTTGCGTCCTGCTGTACCAAATACTGGGATTATTTTTACGCGTGTTGATTTAGACCCTGTGGTTGAAATCAAGGCGATGCCTAAGAGTGTTGGTGAGACTGTATTAAGCACCACTTTAGTTAAAGATGGCGTTAAAGTTTCCACTATAGAGCATCTCATGTCTGCCTTTGCAGGTTTGGGTATCGATAATATATATGTTGATCTTGATGCTGCTGAAATTCCTATTATGGATGGTAGTGCAGCACCCTTTATATTTTTGATTCAATCTGCGGGCATTGAAACGCAAGCATCGCCTAAAAAACTAGTTCGAATAAAATCTCCTATACGCTTTGAAAATCATGCAGGTTGGGCTGAACTAACTCCTTATGAAGGTTTTAAAGTCTCGTTTGAAATAGATTTCGATCACCCAGCTGTTAAAGATACCAAGCAAGTCTTAGAACATGATTTATCCATAGAATCCTATAATAGTCAGATAAGTCGAGCACGAACTTTTGGTTTTATGCGTGATGTTGAAATGTTGCGCTCTAAGAATTTAGGGTTAGGTGGTAACTTTGGTAATGCCGTTGTTCTAGATGAATATCGTGTCTTGAATAAAGATGGATTACGATATGATGATGAATTTGTTAAGCATAAAATGCTTGATGCTATTGGTGATTTATATACATTAGGTTATGGCATCATTGGTGCGTACCACGGACATAAATCTGGACATGCCATTAATAATTTATTGCTACTTGAGCTTCTCAAAAATGAAAATGCATGGGAAATTGTTACTTTAACTTCCGACGAGAAAGCGCCACAGCTTTATGTTGGAGATAATGTTCAACTGGCTTGATAATTTTTTAATTAAATATTCATTATTTTTAAAAAAGAATACATTTAAAAGACACCCGCTTACTTTTTACCTATATTTTTGGTATCAAGGTTATTTGTCTTGATTTGCCAGTTTTAATAGCGAAAGCCGAAGTTCATCATCTTCAATCTCGTTAGCAATGTTAGTCAATATTTCACTGGCTTTTCCTCCTACACGATATAAATCTTGTTTTTCTTTCTTTAGTTCCGCGGTCGGCGGAATAATTTTTACTTTGGCTGTCTTTAATTCCATCAAGAAATTACGGTTTAAAGCTTCGCAGATAGCTGACTGTTGATATCTTAATTGTGTGCCCAAATAAGGATTATCAGTCATTAAAGTTAACTGTTGGCGTTTAGTTACCACCCAAACATTATGCTTTTGTTTGTCTAAATGCATGAGCTCGTAGACAAATGCCGACAGTTTATCGTAGTTTTCGATGCTTTTAGTCAGTTCAGAATTAACTAAGTGCTTGAAGTTCTTCATTGTATGGGCTGTAAAAATATTCGTATGGAAACGATTAGAGCTTAAAGCATAACATGAAACTTATCTTCATTAGTGACAATGGGTGTCATCATAGAAAAATTGATATTAGTTTGCGCTCTTTGTCGTTCATGCTATTGTTTTTTATCATGCTATTCATTACTTATCTCACAGTATCAAAGCATTTTAAGGAAGATTTAATTTCAGCAAATGAAATTAATTTATTAAATAAATTCGATTCAGTCCTACTCAAAGCAGGTAAATTAGAAGCGCAAGTTAAACGCTTGAATTCACTAGGGCAGGCAATTGCAGTTAAAGGCAATATTGATATAAAAGCTTATTTATTGTCTCAAGCACCAGCTATGGGTGGTATTGAAAATAACAGATTTACTTCCTCAATAGTTACTCAGACTAGTTTGGCTAAAAGCATTGAAGATCTTGAGTTAGAATTAGAATTACAAGAGCAACGATTTGATGTGATGAGATCAGTTCAACAATCACCCAAAATTATTGATACTACAGTGGCTAATAGAACATCTACAACTCAACTACATTATTCAATACCTGTTGCTTCAGGATATGTATCTTCATCTTTTGGTAAAAGACGAGATCCAATCAATGGTCATCAGCGTCATCATAACGGTATCGATATAGCAGCCAAAGAAGGCAGTAAAATACATACTATCGCTAGCGGTTTTGTTACTTTCTCAGGAAGGAAAAGTGGCTACGGTAATGTTATAGATATTCACCATAGTGATTCATTAAAGAGCCGGTATGCTCATCTGAATACTATAAAAGTTAAGAAAGGTGAGGTTGTAAGAAAGGGAGATATTATCGCAACCATGGGGCAAACGGGACGTGCTACAGGATCGCATTTACATCTTGAAGTCTGGAACAAAGATCTTCCAGTTAATCCAGAGTCATATATAGATACAGCGTTGATTAAATAAATCTTATTTAAAAGTCTTTAGTTTCATCTAACAAAGCATAATTTTCGTAATAATTAAAACAACTCATTAAGGTACATCAACGTTTAGTTGTAATATAATGTGTACATTATGTGGGCAAACTTGCTTGTAAAAGAATTAAATACCCTTATATATTGTCTATTCCACTAATTTTTCATGGGCATGAATTATTTGTGAAAAGTATTTGATTTCAAAATTCCGGTGAACCGGGGGAAAGTATCTAACATGTTCGGAAAAGTTACTAAAAAACTGTTTGGTAGTCGAAATGACAGACTGGTCAAAACCTACCTGAAGCAAACAACAAAAATTTCAGATTTAGATGATGAATATTCAGCCTTAACTGATGAACAAGTGTCTGCAAAAACAGCAGAATTTCGTGAACGTTTAGATAAAGGTGAAAGTTTAGAAGACTTGCTACCTGAGGCATTCGCGACTGTTCGTGAAGCTGGTAAACGTACTATGAGCATGCGCCATTATGATGTACAGATGGTCGGTGGTATGACTCTGCATGAAGGCAAGATTGCTGAGATGCGCACAGGTGAGGGTAAGACCCTAGTAGCAACTTTAGCTGCTTATCTAAATGCTCTATCCGGTAAAGGCGTTCACGTCATTACAGTTAATGATTATCTAGCGACTCGTGATGCGCAATGGATGTCTAAGTTATACAGCTTTTTGGGTATGACTACAGGTATTATCGTAAATGGAATGGACCAAGCCCAGCGTCAAACCGCTTATGCTGCAGATATCACATACGGCACAAATAATGAATTTGGTTTTGATTACCTGCGTGACAACATGGCTTTCCAGTCTGAAGAACGGGTTCAACGTAAGCTTAATTATGCGATTGTCGATGAAGTAGATTCAATCTTAATTGATGAAGCTAGAACTCCCTTAATTATTTCAGGTGCAGCAGAAGATTCTTCTGAAATGTATGCATCTATCGATAAAATTGTTCCACATCTTAAGCGCCAAGAAGGTGAAGATGGTGAGGAAGTTTCTGTAGAAGGTGACTTCACAGTTGACGAAAAAAGTAAGCAAATATTTCTTACAGATGCTGGTCATCACACTGCCGAGAAACTATTACAAGAAGCTGGGATTTTACCTGAAGGTGCTAGTTTATATGACAGTGCCAGTATTTCAGTATTGCATCATTTTAACGCGGGTTTACGCGCTCACAATTTATTCACAAAGAATGTAGATTACCTAGTTACCGATGGTGAAATTGTCATTGTTGATGAATTCACTGGCCGTACTATGCCTGGCAGACGTTGGTCTGAGGGATTACATCAAGCAGTTGAAGCCAAAGAAGGCGTGCATATTAATGCTGAAAACCAAACGATGGCTTCTATTACCTTCCAGAATTATTTCCGCTTATACGAAAAACTATCTGGAATGACAGGAACTGCTGATACAGAAGCATTTGAATTACATGAAATTTATGGTTTAGAAGTTGTCGTAATTCCAGGAAATAAACCATTAGAGCGTACTGATGGGAATGACTTGGTTTACATGACGGAAGAAGAAAAATACCAAGCAATTGCTGAAGAAATATCAGAATGTCAAAAGAAAGGACAACCTGTACTTGTTGGCACCGCATCCATTGAATCTTCTGAAGTGCTATCGCAACTATTAGATCAAATGGAAGTTAAACACGAAGTTCTAAATGCAAAACAGCATGAACGTGAAGCAAATATTATTGAAAATGCTGGTCGTCCTGGTGCTTTAACAATCGCTACCAACATGGCTGGTCGAGGCACTGATATTGTTTTAGGTGGTTCGCTCGAAGCAGAGATAAAAGAACTAGGTGAAGATGCCACTGAAGCACAAATTGCTGAACTAAAAACTGATTGGCAAACACGTCATGATGCAGTTAAGGTAGCAGGTGGCTTACATATCATTGGTACAGAAAGACATGAATCTCGTCGTATAGACAATCAGTTACGCGGTCGTGCAGCTCGTCAAGGTGATCCAGGTTCGTCACGTTTCTTCTTATCACTTGAAGATAATTTGATGCGTATTTTTGCCTCTGAACGTGTTAAAGCAATTATGCAACGTTTGGGTATGGAAAAAGGCCAAGCAATTGAAGCTAAAATGGTCAGTAAATCTATCGAAAATGCTCAACGAAAAGTTGAAGGCCATAACTTTGATATTCGTAAAAATTTACTTGAATATGATGATGTGGCTAACGATCAACGTAAAGTTATCTATGATATGCGTTCTGAATTACTTGAAGCTGGAGACGTTGAAGAATCAGTAGAGTCTTTTATTGAAGATGTTGTCGAAAACACAATTGACCGTTTTATACCTCCACAAAGTATCGACGAGCAATGGAAGGTTAAAGGCTTAAGCAAATACATGAGTGAAGAGATGACTTTGGATATAGATATTCAAGGTTGGTTAGATAATGACGATTCACTTCATGAAGAATTACTGCGTGATAAAATCTTAGAGACAGTTACCACTCATATCAAAGCAAAGGAAGATTTAATTGGTTCTGAAAGCATGCGACGTTTAGAACGTGATGTAATGCTTCATGTACTAGACTCGCATTGGAAAGAACATCTAGCTTCGATGGATTATTTACGTCAAAGCGTTGGCTTACGTGGTTACGCCCAGAAAAATCCAAAGCAAGAATATAAGCGTGAAGCTTATGAAATGTTTGAAGAACTATTGGATAAAATTAAAGTAGATGTTGTTAACTTCTTGTGTAAGCTTGAAATTTCTATGCCAGAAGATGTAGAAGCGATAGAAGCTGAACATAAGCAACAACAAGAGCAATCGGGTGAGCTAGAGTTTTCACATGATGACACTTCAAACGGTCTTGAACTTGAGCCGCAAACCCATGAGCCATTCAGAAAAGGTGAGACTCAACAACCAGTTTCACGTCCAACAGATAAAGTAGGTCGTAACGATCCTTGTCCATGTGGTTCTGGAAAGAAATTCAAACAGTGTCATGGAAAACTAACTTAATAGTAATAATCGACACAGCTCACTCCTAAAAACTGTCAGCTCAGCGTTAAAAAATGCTCATTTGCAAATTGTAAACTTCTCATTTTTTGCCTTGATCTGACAGCTTTTAGAAGCAACCTGAGCCGTTTGTTGAGATTAATAAAACTTAAAAAGACACCCCCCTACTTTTACGTGCTTTTAATAGCTTAATATTTCACTATCAGTCTTTATCGGTAAAAAATATGCCAGTAAATTATTCACCTGCAGCTTCTTTGTTACCTGTTAAAGGTATTCGTCTTTCATCTTTAGATGCCAATATCCGATATAAGCATGATCGTGATGATTTAACGCTGATTGAAATTTCAGAAGGCTCAAGTGTTGCTGGTGTATTCACACAAAATGCATTTTGTGCCGCGCCTGTTAAGGTATGTCGCGATCATTTACAACAAGAAGATTATATTCGTTATTTAGTTATTAATGCGGGTAATGCCAACGCAGGTACAGGCGAAGAAGGCATGACATCGGCTCAAATGATCTGTGCTGAAATTGCTGATGAAACCGGCACAGCACTGAATAGTGTTTTGCCATTTTCTACGGGTGTAATTGGCGAACAACTTCCTTATTGGAAGATTGTAGATCGTGTCGAAGAACTAGTTGAAAAACTTGATGCACACAACTGGATGACAGCTGCAAAAGCAATCATGACAACTGACACCACTATGAAAGCGTTAAGTAAAACTGTTGAAATAGATGGTAAAACAGTCACAATAACTGGAATGACTAAAGGCGCGGGCATGATCGAGCCTAATATGGCGACCATGCTAGCTTACGTCGCGATTGATGCAGGTATTGAGCAAGATATGCTTCAAACCATTCTCAATCAAGCTGTCAGTGCCTCGTTTAATAGTATTTCTGTTGATAGCGATACATCAACTAATGATGCACTTATGTTGATTGCTACCGGTCAATCAGGCGTTAATCTCAATGAGGTTAGTGATCTAGATAAAAATACTATCATTGGGCTGATTCATTCGACTTGTATTGAACTCGCACAAGCGATTATTCGAGATGCCGAAGGCGCGACCAAGTTTGTTACTATTAATGTTGAGGCAGCTCCAACGCCTTCTTATGCAAAAGAGATAGCTTATTCTGTTGCACGATCACCTTTGGTGAAAACTGCGTTATTTGCCAGTGACCCTAATTGGGGACGCTTATTGATGGCAGTAGGTAAAGCACCTGTTAAAGATTTAGACGTATCTAAAATTTCGCTTTGGTTAGGTGAAACGTTATTGCTTGAGAATGGCCAACCTGCTGATAGTTATACTGAAGAGCTTGGGCAAGCTGAAATGGATAAAGAAGAAATTACAGTGCGAATTAATTTGAACGTGGGTGAGGCAAAGGCGCATGTTTGGACTTCAGACTTGTCTCATGAGTACGTAACAATAAATGCCGACTACCGAAGTTGAATCTAGCTAAAGCATTTTTTACTAATATATCGCGTTATTTTTCGACTTTCCTTGTTTATATAGACGTCGTACATTCGGCTACTAACTAATATTAATCCACCATTACAAAACCCATCTGTTCCTGCCTATGAAGCTATAAGAATAAATTCAAGGTAATCAACTGGTGTATCTGAAAAAGTACCACAGTACTTAATAATAAATTCTATAGATTGAAGAGGGTCTTTGATAGTTCCTTGTATTCAAAGCTAGAATGATTGAATTAATGTGAAATTCTTATCATATAGTTGTATTTATTTAATCTCTAACGGATTTTATTCTTCCTGAAATAATACAGAATCTGACTTTATATTATTTGATAAAGTCTAATAAAAACAGCCAAAAGTAGGGGGGTGTCTTCTAGAACTAATTCACCTACAATCACTACTAATAGTTATTAATATAAAAATACAGGCTTTTTAATGATTAAAAGACACCCCCCCGCTTTTATGGCATTTTTCGCTTTATCATTGGTATTTCTACTTAGTGCTTGTGACGCTAACGCCGTCAATTGTGACGAGGTTCGTGCAAAATATCAGTGTCCAGTTCAAAAGCATCGATTACATTTGAGTTTTGATGATGGCGTGGGTAGCGTTACTGATAAAGTCTTAGATGTTTTGAAGCGTGAGAACATAAAAGCGACTTTTTTTGTGATGGGAAATAAGATTGATTGTGCGAAATATCCTTCAGGTCAATCGGCTCAGCTTTGTAAGCAGCGTATCGACACATTAAATAGAATCAAACGCGAAGGTCATGATATTGGGTCACACAGTTACGAGCATCATCGCCATACACAGTTACCGCCAAATGTAGCAGCTTGGAATATTAAAAAGTCTAAAGTCTTGTTATCACCATATTTTACTACTGAGCCACCAGTTTTTCGTTTGCCTAATGGCGATGGTTGGTTTAATCAAAAAGATAAGCCCTTTGTGATGAATATATTAAAGAGCGAAGGGTTTGAGCATATCGGTTGGGAGGTGACGGCTTACGATTGGAATGAAGACTTCCAGAATGGTGATAAGATTTTAGATAATGTTATGGGTCAAATGTGTGGTAATGGTAAGCGCGGCCGCGATGGTGTGGTTTTATTTCATGATGGCGTTCATGAAAATGAGCATGAAGGGCGTTTGTTTACAGCGAATAATCTTGCAAGATGGATTCCAAAGATGCGCTGTGCGGCTGACTTTCAACCGTTATTGCATTTCAAAAAGAACCTAAAGAAAAAATAATTATGCTTATTCAAGTTGCTGTAGCAGTCATCATTAATGATAAGGATGAGATATTTATCAGTCGTCGTTCGGCTGATCAACATCAGGGTAATAAATGGGAATTCCCTGGTGGTAAGGTCGAAGAAAATGAAACCGTTGAAGATGCGCTAAAGCGCGAAATAAAAGAAGAATTGGGTATCGATGTACAATCTCAAACTCATCTAATAGATATTACTCACGAATACGATACCAAAACGGTAAAGCTAGAAGTGTTTGAAATCAAGAATTGGACGGGTGAGCCTTGTGGCATGGAAGGTCAGCCAACACGCTGGATTAAACGCGAGGATTTGAGTGACGTTGAATTCCCTAAGGCGAATAAAACGATTGTTGATTTATTAATGAAGTAATTTATAAAAGCTAGAACAGGTTAGTCGAGCTGCAAGCTAGACAACGTTAGAACTTCCGATCGACGACTACTCAAAGGGAAGATTTGTAAAACTGGCTAAAAGTAGGGGGTGTCTTTTTAACTAATAGCAACTCGACCAAATTCAGCATTTTCATCTTGCGGTTTAATACTCTTCACTAAATCTAAACGAATCTCTTGTTTTTTATTATTCTCAGTTTCAATCACAATAAACTCTTGCCTGTCTTTGATCTTAGTTGTTATTGCTTTGCCTGTAATTGTCTCACGTGAAGTTAATTCAATATCTAATTGATAATGGCGCATACAGGCTATTTCTATATAATCATAAAGCTGACACTGAATTGGTGAATAGTTATTGTCACCTTCATTGTTTGGCATAGGTTTACTCTTTGTCTCTGCCTGTGTTTATATCTGGATAATCAATATCTTTGTGCTCAACTACTTCAGCATTGCCATTGTGTCGGTAAATACGTTTTTTCTTGTTTGGATAGTCAGCAATATCGTGTTTTAAGCGTTGCCCCATGACTAAGCAAACTAAAGTTTCAGAACCATTATTACTGAGTTGATGGGCAACCTCATTCGCAGGTAATCCTATAAAGTCACCCGAGGTAACTTCATAGTCATCGCTTTCGATGGTGAGTTTGCCAGTACCTGAGATAACATAAATACACTCTTCTTCATAAAGGTGTTTATGAAATTCAGTAGAGTCATGGTTGGGTTCAACATAAATCATGTGAACACCCATTTCAGACATTCCCACAGCATCACCCAGAGACTTATTTAGCCTCACTCCATTTGGATTTTGGAAATGGGTGATTTTTTTAGCTTCTAGCTTTTCTATATCTTCAGCTCGAAGTAAGTATTTACGAGTATTCATTAAATACGATCTACTTAGCTTTCTTCAACAGTGTTAATGCCTGTCATTCCTACAGTGCTATAACCACCATCAACATACATTATTTCAGCAGTAATACCTGAGGCTAAATCAGAACATAAGAATGCTGCAGCGTTGCCAACTTCCTCTATAGTGACATTTCGTTTAAGTGGTGCAGCATCAGAGAACTGTTCTAACATTTTACGGAAACCTTTAATGCCCATGGCAGCAAGTGTTCGGATTGGGCCTGCAGATATACAATTGACTCGAATTCCTTCTGGGCCTAGATCAGCAGCCATAAAGCGAACAGCCGCTTCTAAACTTGCTTTTGCCATTCCCATAACATTGTAGTTAGGAATAGAGGCAACTGCCCCTAGATAGCTTAAGGTTAATAATGAAGGATTATCGCGACCTTTCATTAGAGGTTTAGCAGCTTTGGCCATTGCCAAA
>CALISP010000132.1 GCA_938041705.1 uncultured Cocleimonas sp.
CAAATAATAATAATCATTTAGCCGTAACATTTTAAATACTAGATTAAGTTATTTTTAAACCTATCAATAATTAAGGGCAATGGGGATATGATTAAAACAACACCTTTAAAGGTGGCACTTGCTGTTGCAACAACTCTGACACTATGTATTGGGCTAACAACATCTTTGTCAGCACAAACGAGTTCAGAAAAATCTGTAATAGATGCAGCAAAAGCTTTGGGTTTAACACCCTCGATTATTAATGTGCCTGCTCCTGCTGCACAACAGGTTAACACTCAACGTAGACAAGCAAAACAAGCACGCCAAAATCAACAATTTATAAAAGCTGATCCTTATGCGGCCAAACGCCAGCAAATTTTAAGACAAAATGCTCAGCGCAAAAAAGCCCACTATCAACGACTTGCTAATCTTCAACGTCAGAAACAAAAAAAATCTCAAACGAATGTAACTCAGCAACAGAATGCTCATCACAATGTATGGAACCGAGTTTATCAAGGCTTCCAATTCAGAGATCATAGTAAAAACCCTTTAGTTCAACGCTACACCAATCAATTTTCTAGAAGCCCTTCTAGAATTCAACGCTTGGCTGATCGTTCTTCTGATTACATGTACATGGTGGTTAATGAACTTAACCGTCGTAGAATGCCTACTGAACTTGCTTTGCTTCCTTTTGTAGAAAGTGCTTACCGGAACAATGCCTATTCACATGCGGGGGCTGCAGGTATGTGGCAATTCATTCCCGCTACAGGTCGTCGTTATGGCCTTATGCAAACTCGTAGTTACGATGCACGCTTAGATTCACATCAAGCTACAAATGCTGCTTTCGATTATCTACAGAAATTACACCGTGAATTTAAAGGTGATTGGTTTCTTGCTTTAGCTGCTTATAATGCTGGTGAGTATCGAGTACAAAAAGAGATTTTAAAAAATAGACGTCTAGGTAAGCGCACCGATTATTGGAGCTTAAGCCTTCCAAAAGAAACTAGACAATACGTACCTCGATTACTCGCTTTCAAAGAAATTTTCAGAAACCCTCGTGCTTATAATGTTCAATTACAAGGCATTCCCAATAGTCCTGCCCTTGCTAGAATCCATGTTAATAAAGCAGTAGATCTTAGAAAAGCTGCTGCTCATGCTGGCGTTCCTTCAGCTCAGTTGTTAGCAATGAATTCTGGGTTTTTACACGGCATAACTACACCTCGTTTTTCTAATCAAATTACTTTGCCACGACGTCATGCTGGGCGCTTAAATAAAGTCATACAACAACTTCCACCTGCCGCCGATGTACATAACAAACGCTCTCGTTATGCTAAGTACAAATCTAAAGGAAAGAAACGTAGATATGTTTATCACAAAGTTAGAAGCGGTGATAATTTATACAGAATTGCCCGGAAACACGGCACTACAGTAAAAAAACTAAAACGTCTCAACAAAATGAGAAACAGTAGAATTTGGCCAGGTAAACGCTTAAAGATTGCTAAAGGAAAATCTAGACGTAGTTACTCTTAACAAGTTAAAACTAATAGTATGTAAATACACCAAAGTAATATTTACACTAAACCACCTTTAAGGTGGTTTTTTTATGGCATGATTCTAATCTTTATGAGACCTTTAACAGAAATTAACCAATAAGAAATATTTTATGAAAGACGAAATAAGACAAAGGCTTCGTCGCCAACGCGCTGAACTTCCAATTGAATCATTTAATAAAATGTCATCTACAATCGCAAAGAATGTAAGAGAATCAGAGGAATTTAAAAATGCTAAAAAGATAGGTTTTTATCACTCTGTTCGAGGAGAAGCCAATCCTGATTCCTTAAAAAATCACGATAAGCATTTCTTTTTACCAGTGCTATCAAGAAATCTAGATGAAGGCTTAGTCTTTATAGAATTAAATGATGATACTGAGTTTGAGAATAATAAATTCTCTATTCCTGAGCCAGTATATGACGATGATAAGATAGTATTCGCCAATACATTAGATCTAGTACTAGTACCTTTACTTGGCTTTGATAAAAATGGAAATCGTCTAGGTATGGGTGGTGGTTTTTATGACCGATGTTTTGCATTTAAAAAGCTAGGAAATACAAAACCTTTATTGATGGGATATGCTTATGATTTTCAAGAGCTGGATTGCCTTGATCCAGAGTCATGGGATGTTGGGTTAGATATGATTGCCACAGAAAGCGAAATAATAAGAGTAAATAAAGTATAAATAAACACCCCCCTACTTTTGATACATTCTATTTTATTGTTTTTTATAGATATTGCAGGCTTAACTCTCTTCTTTACTTAATTAGTTTTAGATACGCTTACCAAGAGGATCTTTAAATGGTTGATCACCTGGTACAATATCAAGTTGATTGTTTGGAGAAAATAAAGGTTTAGCCAGTTCTCGCTTAAGCTCCTCAGCACTATCTTCCAAGGTACTCCCCAACTCGTTCATTGCTTCTGAAAAGGACTGGTCCAATTCTTTGATACCATCTTGCATTAGCCCATTAAGTTGATCAAAAACACTATTTGCACTGTATTTAACAACGGAAGTCATCGACTTTTTGACATTCACGCGCCAACCTTTATCGGTCTTTATTAATACCGTTACGCCTGGAAGCTTGATACCTGACTTACCCGCTTTACTAGTAAATAACACTGTAACTATTTCGGCACGTGTTTCACCCATCATTTGCTCACCTAATTCGAATCTTTCGGGGTGAAGCTTTTCTGTATTAAGGTACTTAAGATAATCAACCGTATCCCAAGTTGCCATCATTTTTGCAGACTCCATATCTCTATCTTGAACTGCTTGCCAGAATTTTTTACTGATATCTTTCGGAGATTCTGACTGATTACAAGCAGCCAGAGAAAGTAGAGCAACCAATAACGAAGCCATAAATAATTGTCGATAACTTAATGCTTTTATCATTTAAAGAACTTTTCCCTTTAAAACACTTCTCTCTAATGAGTAATTTAACAACTCGGTTGTCTTTACCCGTCCTTCTAATAAGACATCATTATCCCCATTTGATTCAACTTTGCAAAAGTTAGGTGTGTATCCTGTAAATACTAGGCGTCCATTTTCGTCTTTCTTTTGCCCTTCCCATAGTATGTCTACATTTGTATTAAGATGTTTTTCATGAAACTGTTGCTTTAATGATTCTGCCAAAGTATGCAATTGATTACTTCTGAATTTCTTCACAGCTTCATCTACAGGATTGGCTAAACCAGCAGCTTTTGTTCCATCACGAGGAGAATAAGAAAAAATATGAATATGCCCAAAACCAATAGCCTCAACGTTTTCCATTGTCATATTCCACTCATCATCAGTTTCACCAGGAAAACCTACAATAATATCGGTAGTGACATTAAAACCAGGTATAGCATTTCTTGCCTGCTGGACTAAATCAGAAAAATCGCCAATTTTACAACGACGAGACATTCTTCTTAAAACAGTATCTGCCCCACTTTGTAAGGGTAAATGCATATGTGGCATCAAGCGTCTGTTTTCGAATAAAGTAAAAAATGGTTCTGGTAAATCCCACGGCTCAACTGATGCAAAGCGGATTCGAGGAATATCAGTATCACTCAGCAATGTTGTAACTAATTGATATAGAGAACTATCGATATCACTTCCATATCCACCGACATGAACGCCCGTTAAAACGATTTCTTGAACCCCTTGTTGGTGAAGATTATTAACTTCAGAAACAATTTCTTCTAGATTTCGGCTACGCTCTGCACCCCTAGCAACAGTAACAATGCAAAAGGTACATCTGTAACGACAACCATCTTGAATTTTAATGAATGCTCTATGCTTGCCACGCAAAAACAATGAAGATTGATCTGGTTCCATTGCATTTAATGGCATCGTATTATCAGAAAATGCATCCATTACTCTACGAGGCAATTCATCTTTATCGGCATTATTTACCACCAAATCAACACCCGAACGCATCGCCACCTGCTCTTCTTCCAAAGTTGCATAACATCCGCTTACAACCACTTTTGATTGCGGATTTTCGCGATGCAATCTATTCATTAGCTTTCTAGATTTTTTTGTCGCCTCTGTAGTGACAGCACAGGTGTTTACAACAACCACATCCGCCTCATCTGCATTTATGACAATGTTGTGTCCTTCACCAGTGAAATCACGTGACCACTGCTCCAATTCAGCTTCATTGAGCCTACAACCTAACGCTTTTAAATGAATTTTCATGATTAACTATATCTAATTTAATTTCACAATATTATTAATGGCCTCATTGACCATAGTATTTGAGGATATTGGAAGCCTTACATATAAAAAGAGCCCATGATTGTAAAACCATAAGCTCAAAATAATACATCTAAATTAATACTGCCCTCATCAGGAAACTAGGATGTACTTAAAGGTTATTAAAATTCATCAAACTAATTAAAAAACAGAAGGGTGTACTTTATGACTATACTAAATTCTTTTATTGAATATTCTCAGTAAATAGTTCAACTTCTGCTTTTTCACGAAGTGCTGCAATTACTGCCGTCCTTTCTCTTGACGCCATTGACTGCGAATAACTTTGTTGTAACTGTTCATCAATTTCAGATTTATCGTCCTCTACTTTTGATAATGAAATTAGAACAAAATCACCACTTGGCAAAATAGCCTTGTCAAAAGTATTGCCATTCTCAGGCTTTTTCATACTAAATACTTTACTTACAACATCTCCAGAAAGTACCGTATCATTTCGTTTAATACTGCTATTTTTTTGAATATTATCTGCAGTTGCTCCGATGTCCTCTATAACAGTCCAAGAACCCGAATCACGAAGTTTTTTCAGTGCAACATCACCTTTTTCTATTAACAAAGCTTTAAGCTTATTTGAGATTAATAGCTTCTCAATATCGCTCTGTACATCTACTAGTTCTTTTTGCTTTGGCAATTGATGGTCTTGTAAACGAATAACAACTACGTTCTTAGCATCTAATTCAATTAACTCAGAGTTTTTACCACCGTTTAGTACTTCATCAGCAAATGCCGCTGCAATTACTTTTGGTGAAGATAATGGCTTATCATCACTGGCAGGGACATTAGTATTTTTTTCTATCCAGTCAGAACTTAACACTTCCAGGCCTACCGCATCTGCAGCCCCATCAAGACTAGAGTCGTTTTCAAAAGCAAGGGTCTGTACTTGATCTGCCTTTTCTATAAATATCTTTTCTGCTTCTTCCGTGTTGTAAAGTTTTTCAACTTCAGACTTTACTTCTTCGAATGATTTGGTTTTAGCAGGAATTATGTCTAAAACTTTAATGATTTGAAAGCCAGCTTCCGTTTCAATTGCTTTAGATATCGAACCCTTTAATAAAGCTGGAGAAAAAGCCGCTGTATCAAACAGAACACCCATTTCGCCTTGACTTATCAAGCCTAACTCACCATTTTTTGCAGCAGAAAGCTCATCTTCAGATGCTGATACTGCAAGTTCCTCAAAGGTCTTCTCTTTGTTAACAATCTGATCATAAAGAGCTTTAGCTTTAATTTCTGCTTCATCTTTTTTATCATCAACGATTTTCACTAAGATATGCGCAAATTTACGTTTTTCAGGATCAAGATAACGACTCTCGTTATCTTGATATACTAACTTTAAAGTATCCTCATCGGGACTTAAGTTAGCCGCTATATCGTCTTGTTTTAGCAATACATAACTCAGCTTAACTTTTTCAGTAGTCATGTAATTTTTAGCGTTCACTTCAAATTCTTTTTTAATCTCTTCAGATGAAACCGATATTTCTGACTCGTAATCTGATTGCTTTAATGTGAAAGTTTCGACATCTCTAGTCTGGTTTTGTAAACCTTGGTATTTAGCTACTAACGATGGCGGTATGAATGCCGCATTAGTAACTGCTTGAGTGAATTGCTGGTTAGAAATACTGTCTCTAATTTGAGCTTCGAATTCACTTTTACTTCTGCGTTGTGAAACAAGTAATGTCTCGTAAGTTTGTGAATCGAATTGTCCGTTTTTCTGAAAAGCTGGAATACTTGAAATCGTATCGTATACTTCTTGATTACTTGCCCTGTAACCATTTTTCTCTGATTCTTGACGCAATAAAACTTCATTAACGACTTGCTCTAAAGCTTGATTTTTAATTACATCCTCATTCATTCCAAGAGGTAATTTTCCACCAAACATTTGAGCTAATCTTTGACGCTGCTGCAATACAATCCCTTGCACTTGCTGAACAGGAATTTCCTCGCCATTAACCTTAGCCGCAACCAATCCTCCGCTGCCTCCATCAAGATACGAACTGATGCCAAACAATGCAAATGGAACTGCGATTAGTCCTACGATAGTGTATGCAACCCAACCTTTAGCTTTATCATTAATAGTCTGTAACATAATATCTCTTAAGTTCTCTGTTGAAAAACACAGAATCTAAAAATTCCATGTAATTTTATCAATATTTAAAGGACGTCATGATACCTTATAGATCAGCTGTTACCAAGGAAAGTACACCTCACAATTGTTAAAATTGACTTTTTAAAAAGGAATCAAAACT
>CALISP010000133.1 GCA_938041705.1 uncultured Cocleimonas sp.
TCACAGATAAACGCTTTGCATGGGATATTATTGCCATCATCGACCCTTTAGTGACCTTTCCAATATTAGCGTTAATCATTTTGGCTGCACGAAGAAAAGCACGAAGATACGCCATAATAGCCATAGTATGGATCGGACTCTATTTTGGTTTTTCTAACTACCAACATCAACAAGCTTTAGAAGAAGGCAAAAAGTTTGCAGAGTCACGTGGGCTCAAGGTATTAAATATTGAAGCCAAACCCAGTTTTGCCAACATCTTAATCTGGAAAATCATTACCACAACAGAAGATGCTTATTATATTGATGCAATAAAGATTGGTTTTAATAAACCTATTGTCTGGGAAGGACAAACAGCAAAAAAACTATCGATAGATAGAGACTTGCCTTGGTTAGCTAAAGACCTTCATCAGAACTCTCAGCAGCGAAAAGACATCGAACGATTCCGATGGTTCTCTAATGGATACATCGCTCTAGATCATCAAAACCCTAATCGCGTCGTCGATATTCGTTACTCAATGTTACCCCAAGAAATAAAACCATTATGGGGAATCAAATTATCGCCCAATGCCAATTCTGAGGAATTTGCAGAGTACTATAATGAACGAGGAGATGGAGCGAGTGCAGCTAAAAAATTATGGAAAATGCTCTTAGAATAGTCATAATTTGATATGGCTTTAAACATCATTTTAATAGTTAAATTAGATCTAAATATAAGCTCATATTGTTTGCTTATTAAATAGTAATGAACTCTATGACTTTTTATCCTACTGACATGAACTAATTCGCTTGTGTGTCAGCTTACACAAGCCTACAATGCGCCGATTTTCCGGACTCGTAAAACCTAACTACTGTAAGCCATCATGAATATTTACTCACTTTTCCCCTTTCTGAAATGGTTTAAACTGGTTACCTCAGAAACAATAAAAGCAGATATTCTGGCAGGTTTAACAGGTGCGGTAATTGTACTACCGCAAGGTGTCGCATTCGCGACCATAGCTGGTTTACCACCAGAGTATGGTCTATATACAGCGATGGTTACGCCAATTATTGCTGCATTGTTTGGCTCATCACATCATCTTGTTTCAGGCCCAACAACGGCCATTTCTATCGTGATGTTTCTGGCTATAAGTAATCATGCTGAATCAGGCACTCCTGAATTTCTTTCCTTAGCAATAACACTGACTTTTTTAACAGGTCTCTATCAACTAGCTTTTGGCTTAGCAAAACTAGGCTCATTGATAAATTTCGTTTCTCATACTGTAGTAACTGCATTCACCGCGGGTGCGGCTATATTGATTGCGACGAGCCAGATGAAACATATAACCGGAATTTTTGTCCCTAAAGGCGAATCCTTTATCCATACCTGGGCCGAGCTGGTTAGTGGCATTGGTCAGATTAATATTTATCTACTTATTATTGCTGCAGCCACCATGTTGACTGCTATTTTGGTTAAAAGGATTAATAAGAAGTTACCCTACTTATTACTTGGAATGATCGTAGGTAGTCTAGTTGCTTTATTTCTTGGAAAATACAATTCTGACATCAAACTAGTGGGTGAAATTCCAGCCAGCTTGCCACCGCTTTCCATGCCTGACCTATCGTTTACCACAATTAAAAGCCTTGCACCTGAAGCTTTTGCTGTTGCGCTATTAGGGCTTATTGAAGCCGTTTCGATTAGTCGTTCAATCTCTTCCAAGTCTGACCAAAGAGTTAATTCCAGCCAAGAGTTTATCGGCCAAGGCATGTCGAATCTTGTAGGTAGCTTTTTCTCTTGTTATGCCGGTTCAGGCTCATTTACTCGATCAGGCGTTAACTACGAAGCTGGTGCTAAAACACCACTTTCAGCTATTTTAGCTGCCGTATTTTTGGTTATTATCGTATTGTTGGTTGCACCATTAACCGCTTACCTCCCTATCGCTGCAATGGGTGGAGTCGTATTGTTAGTGGCTTATAACTTAATTGATTTTACCCATATAAAAGAGACCATTGCTTTTGGTAAGTCTGAAGCAGCAATCTTATTTATTACATTTTTCTCAACACTATTCTTAGAGCTTGAGATTGCTATTTACTTGGGCGTAATAACTTCATTGGTATTGTTTTTGGCAAAGACCTCAACTCCTAATGTTCCAGTATTATCTATCGATGAGGGCCCAAAAAACACCCATCGAAAATTCATAGATATTAAAGATAAATCACTTCCAGAATGTCCGCAGTTAAAAATTATTAGAATTGATATGTCGATCTACTTTGGTTCGGTAAATCATATTTTAAAGGTATTTGGCAGAATTGAACTCAAAGAAAATATTAATCATATTCTCATTGAATCCAGTGGAATTAATTTCATCGACCTTGCTGGTGCGGAAATGCTGATCTCTGAAAATAAGCGCTTAATGAAACAAGGGGGCGGTTTATATTTTGTAGGATTAAAGCAATCAGTTTATGAAGCAGCAGTAAATTCAAACTTCTTCAAACAGATTGGTGAAGAGCATTATTTTGATTCAAAATCAGAAGCGATAAGAGTTATCTATCGTGATCTTGATAAGAATAAATGCTCTCAATGTAAGGTCAGAATATTCGATGAATGTAACGCGAGCGATTGATTCTTTGCTTAGATTTCTCTAGCTGGCCAAGAACTAGCATCAATCGTTTCACGATAAGCATGCCAAGCGGCGTATCCAAGTAATGGCATAATAACAATATAGCCAATAAAGAATGTCAGGATACCAATTGCCAAAAATATGCAGATCAGCATCGCCCATATAAACATCGCCATTTTATTTCGTAAACAGGCATTAATACTACTTAAAATCACCGTAATCATATCAACCTCTTTATCCGCTAACATCGGTAAACTTACAGCAGTTATCAAGAAAGTTAAGCTCGCAAAGATTGAACCAAATACAGAGCCCAAGAGTAAAAAATATAAAAATGCAGATCCTTCTCCAGAAAATAGTAGCCGTCCAGTTTTCAAAGCCTCAAAAAAAAGTAGTTGCTCGTTCTCAGAAGTCGGAAAGAAAGCAGTGGCAATCATTCCCGAACGAGACCAAATAAGAAGTATGACGATCTGCACTAGAAAAAATCCGCTAGCGTAGGGAATCAAACGTTTAACAAACTTAACAGAATATGCAAAAGTTGGTTGTTTTCCCTTCTCAAGCCCGCGACTAACCGAATACAAAGCAACACCAAGCAAAGGGGCAATGTAAGTAAATCCAGAGAGTAAAACCGCAAGCAGAGCGAACTTACCTAATTTAA
>CALISP010000134.1 GCA_938041705.1 uncultured Cocleimonas sp.
TGATAGTCCTGCACGTGATATTGTGATGTTAAATGCGGGTGCGGCAATTTATGTTGCTGGTTTAACTGCATCACACCAAGCAGGAATTGAACGTGCTGAAGAGGTGCTTGCATCTGGTGCGGCAAAAGATAAATTACTTGAGTTGATTAATATTTCTAATTCCTTTTAGAGATCAAAATTTCTAAACCAGTTTTTAATAGATCAAAGATAAAGATCTGAATTAACACTTTACTCGTTAATAATAACGACCAAATTTCAACGCGACATCGATGGCACATATATGGCACAAGACACACCGGATATTCTGAAGAAAATTATTCTTCGTAAAGAACAAGAAATCATTGAACGCAAACAATATGCCTCACAAGGCACAATGATGGAACAAGCTTTAGAAGCATTAATGATGTCTCCAGTTCGTGGCTTTGTTAAATCTATGCAACAACGTCTTGATGCCAATCAATCTGCAGTAATTGCGGAAGTTAAAAAAGCATCACCAAGCAAGGGGGTAATTCGAGAAAACTTTAACCCCGCTGAAATTGCCAAAAGCTACGAATCTGGCGGCGCAAGTTGTCTTTCTGTATTAACAGATATTGATTTCTTTCAGGGATCTGATGAATACCTAAAACAAGCAAGAGCGGCATGTAAATTACCCGTGATTCGTAAAGATTTTATCATTGATACTTATCAAGTATACGAAGCACGAGCCATGGGTGCCGATTGTATTCTATTGATTGTTGCAGTACTCAGTGACGCAAAAATGATAGAACTTTATCACCTCGCATTAGATCTTAAAATGGATGTATTAATAGAAGTTCATGATGAGGCCGAACTACATAGAGCCCTACCATTAGGTGCTACTTTGGTAGGCATAAACAATCGCAATTTACGTAATTTTGATACTTCATTAAATACTACTATTGACCTTTTAGAACAAATTCCTGAAGACCGCATAGTGGTTACTGAGAGTGGTATACATAATGCCGATGATGTAAAACTAATGCGCGAAAATAATGTAAATGCTTTTTTAGTTGGCGAAGCATTTATGCGTGCTGATGAGCCTGGCACTGAATTACAAAAGTTATTTGCTTAGCTTTATCAATCAAACAAATAACAATACTTATCAAAATCAAAATATATAGCTAAAGTTCTAACTCATAATAAACAGGCCCTACTTATTCAATGTTTACCTATCCAGAAATAGATCCAATACTGATTCATTTTACTGAGACTACCGGGGTTCGTTGGTATGGCTTGATGTATGTTATCGGTTTTCTATCTTTTTTGTTTTTAGGTAAAATTCGCGCCCGTCGTCCTCATAGCCCAGTGAAACCAGAGCAAGTAGATGACATTATGTTTTACGGCGCTATCGGTGTAATTGCTGGTGGTCGTATCGGTGAAATGATTTTCTATCAGTTTGATAAACTACTCGCTGACCCGCTATTGTTATTCAAATTATGGGAACCTGGAATGAGTTTCCACGGTGGTCTTCTTGGTGTACTTGTAGCTATGTGGCTGTTAGCGCGCAAATGGAAACTACGTTTTTTACAATTAGGGGATTTTATTGCGCCCATGGTGCCTATTGGGTTAGGTGCTGGACGTATGGGTAATTTCATTAATGGCGAACTTTGGGGCAGACCCACTGATGTTGCTTGGGGGATGGTATTCCCTCATGTCGATAATCAAGCGCGCCATGCCTCACAACTTTATGAATTTATTGGCGAAGGTATTTTACTGTTCTTAATACTATGGTTTTTCTCTAATAAATCCCGACCTTTGGGTGCTGTTTCAGGGCTTTTCTTACTCGGTTATGGCATCGCCAGATCTACCGTAGAATTCTTTAGAGTCCCAGACAATAGTGACTTCTTAGGTATCGAATGGTTGACCCAAGGGCAGCTACTTTCCTTACCAATGATTATTGCTGGTATCGCTCTATTAGTCTGGGCTTATCGCAGTAATAATGGTGATAACACAAATAGCAAAAGGGCTTCAGCATGAAACAATATCTAGACCTAATGCGACATGTTTACGAAAATGGCAATACCAAAGAAGATCGAACAGGTACAGGGACTAAATCTGTATTTGGCCATCAATCTCGTTATAACCTTGCTGATGGCTTTCCTTTAGTGACTACCAAAAAGTGTCATTTAAGCTCCATTATTCATGAACTACTTTGGTTTTTACAAGGCGACACCAATATCAAATACCTCAAAGAAAATGGTGTTCGTATTTGGGATGAATGGGCTGATGAAGATGGTAATTTAGGTCCTGTATATGGATCACAATGGCGATCTTGGCCAACACCTGATGGACAACATATTGATCAAATCACACAAATTATTGATCAAATAAAAAATACGCCAGATTCACGCCGTTTAATTGTTAGCGCTTGGAATGTCGCTGATATCGAAAATATGGCTCTTCCACCCTGTCATGCTTTTTTCCAGTTTTACGTAGCCGACGGTAAACTATCTTGTCAGTTATATCAGCGCAGTGCCGACATCTTTTTAGGCGTACCTTTTAATATTGCATCCTATGCCTTATTAACCATGATGATTGCTCAAGTGTGTAATCTTGAAGCGGGTGACTTTGTTCATACCTTAGGTGATGCTCATTTGTATTCGAACCATATGGAACAAACAGAACTTCAGTTAAGTCGTGATACATTGCCGCTACCGACTATGTTAATCAATCCAAATGTAGATTCCATTTTTGACTTTGTTTTCGAAGATTTTGAATTACAGAACTACGAAGCTCACCCTCATATAAAAGGCGTGGTGGCTGTCTAAATATATTATGCAGTATTCCCAATAGGTTTTTGCTTATTAGTATGTGATTTACTTGGATGCGGTTTATTGATATTAATAAACACCCCCCTACTTTATGCTGTTTTTTTATTATTCAAATATTAAAATTATTGAGGCAATACAATGACATCATTTACTAATGAAGAAAAAGAAATAGTATTGAAAATACTGAATGAAAAACCTGGTTTCATAAGAACCTTAATCACTTTTTCTCCCTATATCATTCCTTCACTTGCCATGTTTTTATATGCCTTTATAAAACAGGACTTTCTAGCATTAGTAGTTTCATACTCAGTGTTATTTGGACTTGTGATACTTTACTTAGTTTATATGGAGCGAAGCGCTAAAGATCTTCGATCTGCAATAAAAAAGTATGAAGATGTAATTAAGGCTCTATAAATAATAAAAATAGGCTAAAAGTCGGGGGGTGTCTTTTTAAACACACTAATTGATAGTTTTCACTTATTCTTTACGTTTTTTCCAGATTATCTTCTTTAGTAACTCTATTTACTAAAAATTGCGTAGCCTTTGTCATTAAATCGAGCTAAAATAATATCATTTGATGCGTTTTGTTCTTATCTCCTTAAAAAATCAAGTTTTTTGCTAAAAACACTGGATTAGACAATTATGGCTAAATTACTCTTACTCAATGGCCCAAATCTCAATTTACTGGGCTCGCGTGAACCTGAAATATACGGTTCAGATACACTTGAGGATATTTCAGATCGTTTAGCCAAACAAGCAGCTAACGATAACCACTCGCTTGAGCATTTACAGAGTAATGCAGAGTCAGCGCTCATCAACAGAATTCATCAAGCAGCAAAAGATAATGTTGAATTTATTCTTATTAATCCTGCTGCTTTTACTCATACGAGCATTGCACTTCGTGATGCCTTGTTGGGTACTCAAATTCCATTTATAGAAATTCACTTATCCAATGTACACCAACGTGAAGAGTTCCGTCAGCATTCATTCTTTTCAGATATTGCAGTTGGCACCATCGTTGGCTTAGGCGCGCAGGGCTATGAGCTTGCTTTGCAGGCTGCTATTCGCCATTTAGAATCGCTTTAGTTATTTAGAGCAACCAAAATCAAACACACTATTTACATAGAGAGACAATACTATGGACGTTAGAAAAATTAAAAAACTGATAGAACTTATCGAAAGCAGTGATATTGCTGAGTTAGAAATAGTTGAAGGTGAAGAGTCGGTTAGAATCTCAAGAAATCACACTCAACCAGTTTATGCCGCTGCACCTCCTGCAATGGCTATGGCTGCACCAGTAGCACCTCAGGCTTCTGCTTCAGGTCTGAACTTTACAGCTCCGGGCACTGAAGATGCTGGATTGCCTAGCGGTGAGACCATGGATTCTCCGATGGTAGGGACTTTCTATGTTGCTGCATCTCCAACATCAGAAGCATTTGCTAAAGTTGGCGATACCGTAGCAGTTGGCGATACTCTTTGTATTATTGAAGCAATGAAAATGTTAAACCAGATTGAGTCTGATAAAGCAGGCGTTATTAAAGAGATTCTAGTTGATAACGAAACACCTGTTGAATTTGGTCAACCACTTTTCGTTATTGGATAAAGGCACATTAAGAATTGAAGTTGGAGCAAGCAATCAACATAAAGCTTAACTAGTTTCTAGATGCCTTTTCTATATTGGGTTATATAAAACAATATAGAAATCATAAAGAACATAAAGAGAAGACAAATAATATTGAGAGTCTCAAATGATTAAAAAATTACTAATCGCAAATCGTGGCGAAATTGCATTAAGAATATTACGAGCTTGTCATGAGATGGGGATCAAAACAGTTGCAGTTCACTCTACAGCTGATCGCGACCTAAAACACGTTCGTCTTGCAGATGAATCAGTGTGTATAGGCCCACCATCATCAATGCATAGTTACTTAAACATTCCTGCCATAATAAGTGCTGCAGAGCTTACAGACTCTGATGCCATTCATCCTGGTTACGGTTTCTTATCAGAAAATGCCGACTTTGCAGAACGTGTAGAATCTAGCGGCTTTACCTTTGTTGGCCCTAAAGCAGAAACCATTCGTATTATGGGTGACAAAATTGCTGCTAAAGAAGCCATGATTAAAGCTGGCGTACCTTGCGTACCGGGCTCTGGTGGTGCAATTCCTGATGACCCCAAGATTTGTAAAGCTATGGCCAACGATATTGGCTACCCAATAATGATTAAAGCTACTGGCGGCGGCGGTGGACGCGGAATGCGTGTGGTTCATGATGAGTCAGACTTATTAGAATCTATCGTTTTAACCAAATCAGAAGCTGGTGCAGCTTTTAATAATGATGTGGTTTTCATGGAAAAATTTCTTGAAAAACCACGCCACATAGAATTTCAAGTGCTTGCTGACAACCATGGCAATGCCATTCATCTTTGTGAACGAGATTGCTCAATGCAACGTCGTAACCAGAAAGTAGTAGAAGAAGCGCCAGCCCCAGGAATAACACCTGAACAACGTGCACAAATGGGTGAAGCTGTTTCTAAAGCCTGTATTGATATCGGTTATCGTGGTGCGGGTACGTTTGAATTCTTATACGAAGATGGTGAGTTTTATTTCATCGAAATGAACACTCGAATTCAGGTTGAACATCCGGTTACCGAGATGATTACTGGTGTTGATTTAATTAAACAACAGTTGTTAATTGCCTCAGGTGAAGTTCTTAAAATAAAGCAGGGCTTGATTCCACGTGGACATTCAATTGAATGTCGAATCAACGCTGAAGATGCTGAAACATTTGTTCCTTCACCGGGTAAAGTTGAACGTTTTCACGTGCCAGGCGGATTAGGTGTACGAGTAGATTCACATATTTATGGTGGTTATACCGTACCGCCTTATTACGATTCAATGATCGGCAAATTAATAGTTCATGCTGAAGATCGTGAAACTGCAATAAAGCGTATGCGCGGAGCTCTGTCTGAAATGGTAATTGAAGGAATAAAAACCAATATTCCATTACAACGTCGCATTATGGAAGATACCGCTTTTGTGGCTGGCGGCGCTGGTATTGATTATCTTGAAAAGAAACTTGGTCTCTAAGTTAGATATCCAAAGATTAAAGAGCTCTTTTAGAAGAGCTCTTTTTTTGAGAATTACAGAAACACAAACTAGAAATCAATAGAGTAAAAACATGTCTGATCAACGCTGGTTACAACTAGTTTGCTATACACAAGAAGATAGTGCTGAAGCTATTGAGACCGCTATGGAAGAATCCAATGCGCTCTCAATCACATTACAAGATAAATTTGATACACCTGTATTAGAACCCTTGCCGGGCGAGTTACGTTTGTGGAAAGATCTAATCATAACTGCACTTTTTGATTACGATACCGATCTAGCAACTTTGAGTGAATTATTAGAGAACAATACTGAAACGTGGAATATCGATAAATTCATTATCGAAACCGTTGAAGATCAAGACTGGGAACGTGTATGGATGAAAGATTTCCATCCAATGAAGTTTGGTGAAAACCTTTGGATCTATCCCAGCAATTACGATATACCTGAAGATGATAGTGTGAAAATTTTACTAGACCCTGGCCTTGCCTTTGGAACCGGTACGCACCCTACAACTGCTCTATGTCTTGAATGGTTAGATAATAACCCTCCAAAGAATAACACTGTTATCGATTATGGCTGTGGCAGTGGAATACTAGCTTTAGCTGCTGAAAAATTAGGTGCTGGCCAAATTGTTGCTACTGATATTGATCCTCAAGCTTTGGTTGCGACTAAAGACAATATGCAACGTAATGATATTGCAGCAGAAAAAATCTCCTGTTATTTACCTGATGATTGTCCAACTGAGGCAGTTGATTTACTCATGGCTAACATTTTATGTGGTCCGCTGAATGAACTGTTTCCGCTATTTTCCTCACTCACTCGTAAAGGAGGGAAGTTAGTACTTTCTGGGCTACTCAGCGAACAACAACACCAAATAATAGAGACTTATAGTGCTGATTTTGAAGAGTTTGAAGTAAAACAACTTGGCGATTGGGTAAGAATCAGTGCGATTAAATCTAGCTAAGCTACCTTATACAATTAGATAAAAATCATTCCAGAGACTATGTATACACAATGCACAAACTGCCAAGCTATTTTTCGCGTAAGTATGCGAGAAGTGACTGTATCTAAAGGTTTATTACGTTGCGGTGAATGCCAAGAAGTTTTTGATTCATCAAAAAATTTATCAACGACCATGCAAGATCGATTTGTAGCGGTCGATATCAAAGACGAAAAAGCTCTGCAAAAATTATCTAAAGAAAATCTACAAACTATTTCAGCCCTAGATGATTGGCAAAGCACTCCAACAGCTAAGCTCACCCAAGACCAAGTTGACCTAAGGCAGAGCCCCACAGAAGAACCAAAAAATACTAAAAAAACAAATAAACAGAAGACTAAGTCTTTATCTACAAAAGGTGTTGAGAAAAAACAAAAAACAAAAAAAGTACGAAAACATAAAAACCCAGTATCATTACAAGGTAAAGCTCCTTTATACATTGCTGGCTTTCTCTTATTGCTTTTGGTTTCCCAGGTTACCTTTAACTATCGTCATTTATTCTTAAACACACTTAAATATGAGCCAGAAAAAATACAGATGTTAAACCACAATGTATTTGCTCATCCGATTGAAAAAAATGTCTTATTAATCTCAGCATCTATAAAAAATACTGCAGATTTTGATCAACCCTTCCCTACTTTAGAAGTCCGTTTGACAAACTCTAAATCAGAGCTCGTAGCACTTCGACGGTTTTCACCCGATGAATATTTAGACAATTATTCAGCAAATATTTTATTAACAAAAAACCGTGCTACTAGTATCAAATTAAAAATTCAAGACCCAGGAAACCAGGCAACACGTTTTCAATTTGATTTTCTTTAGTCATCCGACTATCTTTCACTATTCTATATTGTTCAATATTCACTCTTTTATTAAGCTATGTCATACCAAATAGGCTCATATCAACTTAGTAGCAGATTACTGCTCGCTCCAATGGCAGGTGTTACTGATCGCCCTTATCGCGATATGTGCCGCAAATATGGCGCTGGCTTAGCTTCATCAGAAATGATCAGTTCAGATCTATCGCTAGTTAACACAAGAAAATCTCAGCAACGTCTTCCACAAAAAGATGAACCTGGGATTCGTTCTGCACAGATAGTAGGAACGGACCCTGAAGTGATGGCTGCTGCTGCTTCCTTTAATGTAAATCATGGCGCTCATATCATTGATATTAATATGGGTTGCCCTGCAAAAAAAGTCTGTAACAAAGCTGCTGGATCAGCTCTAATGCAAGACCCAGAATTAGTTAAAAAAATCCTTAATGCTGTGGTTGCGGCTGTTGATGTGCCTGTCACACTTAAAATCAGAACAGGCTGGGCAAAAACTCAACGCAATGCTCTGGACATTGCAAAAATAGCAGAAGACTCTGGAATAGTCTCGTTAGCTATCCATGGTAGAACACGCAATCAGGGTTATACAGGATTTGCTGAATACGAAACTATTCGTCAAATTAAAGATTCGCTAAATATCCCAATTCTTGCGAATGGTGATATTAAAACAATTGAAGATGCTCACTTCATATTTGACTACACCAAAGTAGATGGTTTGATGTTAGGACGAATTAGTCATGGTCGACCGTGGATTTTTAAAGAGATTAATGATATTTTGGTCAATAATTCAGCAATCACCCCCATATCAACAAAAGAGAAGATTGATACAACACTCACTCATATTCGTGCCATTCATCGCTACTATGGCACTGATCAAGGAGTTCGTATTGCGCGCAAGCATATCGGCTGGTATTTATCACATCTAGTTGGTCATGAAGCTCAGTTGCTGAAACCATTGACGAGGAAAATTTTCCCCATCAAAAATACAGATGAACAATTAGACATATTAGGCATTGTCCTAAATGATTTCTAAATTAGCGAATTTGGCCATAACAACTAATTAATGATCGATATATTTCATATTGTTACATGAAGTTTTAAATATTACGTTCAATAAAAAGCCAAAAACTCAAAAGGAAAGAGTTAAAATGAATCAACCACTAAATACATTGCCGATAATTGATGATGTAAATAACTCATTATCAGAAACCACTAAACAGACTGTAGAAAGCTACCTTGAAATGCTTGGCGATCATGATGCCACTTTCTTATATCGCCAGATAATGGATGAAGTAGAACGTCCATTGCTTACCGTATTAATGAACCACACCAATGGTAATCAATCTCGAACAGCAGCCTGCTTGGGAATTAATAGAGCGACTTTGCGTTCAAAATTAAAAAGACATTCGATTATTTAAGTGCTTCGCTATTAATCCAATTTAAAAACAGTCTTTATGGCTGTTTTTTTGTGTCTACAAGACACCCCCCTACTTTTGGTATCTATACTTACTGAAGGTTATCGAAGCATAGATTTCGTATACTCAGACTTAATATAGTTAATGTATATGCAATAAGCTTGAGGATGTTTTTTAGAGGTATTAAATGTGATCTAATATCAAATTACATAATTTGAAATCGAAAGATAATGACTAACACTGCCACCAATAACAAACAAATGCCAAATACCATGCGCGTGTTTAAAACGATCACTCAGCACAAAAAAGATCACACCGACAGAATACAAGATGCCACCTAAGGCTAATAAAGCAATACCGTTACCATCTAATTTGTCCGCTAATGGACGCATAGCAACTACAATAAGCCAACCCATGACCAAATAAATAACCAACTGTACAAAGCGTGTAGGCTCTTTTTCATTTCCATTCTCATTTTTAGCTTTTTTACTTGGCCAAATATCAATTAATATTCCGATTAAAGCCAAACTCCAAACAATAGCAAAAATAGACCAACCCCAAACACCACGCAAAGTTACCAGCATATAAGGCGTATAGGTTCCAGCGATGAGCAAATATATGGATAGATGATCCATTTTTTCAAAGAATTTTTCATATCGGCCACTATGCCCGTGACACAACGTAGAACTAATATATAAAAGTACTAAGCTGACACCATAGATACTAACACTTGTAATCTTCCATGGATCAGAAGTAGCAGCAGCTAAAACTACTAAATAAATTAATCCCGGTACTGCAATAATTGCAGCGATTAGATGTGAAATAGTATTGAATTTTTCACCAGGATGCATTGATATTCCGTGTTTATTTGATAAGATTTTGTTAAGAGTTTTAATTAATGCTTGTCTATTTAAAAGTGTGAGCTTGCCTTCTTTTTAACTAATGAAATACTCAACAATAACAGTTATGCAATTTTTAAAGAACTTGTAGATACAACCACATCTCTTATCTGGTTTTCAATTAATGAAGCTAATTGCCTACGTTCGGTAAATTCTTTTGCATCTACCAAAGGAAGGAAAGTTAATACGACTCGTATACGAGGCTGTCCTAAAACACCCAAAACATTAATCATAAAGCTCTGATTTATCCATACTGCTTTTGGATGAGGTTGGTCATTTTCATCAAGATACTGAATGACTATAGGTTGCACTAATAAACCATGATCTAAAGCAGGTGCAAATATACGCGCATGAAAACGCTTAACATTATCACCAGAACCTGTTGTACCCTCAGGAAAAACTAAAATACTATCGCCCGTTGCGATTTTTTCAGCGATAGCTTTTGCAGCCACTTGTGAAGCATTCTTGCCGCCGCGATCTATAAATATAGTGCCGCCTTTATCACCTAACCAACCAATAAAAGGCCATTTCCGCACTTCAGACTTAGATAAAAATCCGACTCCCTGACTACCTACTACTGCAATATCCATCCAAGAAATATGATTGGCTACCCATAATGCAGATTGAACATCTGTCGCTATTTCACCGTTTACTTGAACATCTAGCCCAACAGATTTAACAATATTTTGAAGCCATTTTTTACGGTATGCCTTTTGCTTTTTATTAGGTGTTAGTTTTTTATTCGCTGACAGTTTTTCGTTTGTTGAGGTTTTTTTATTTGCTGAAGGTTCTTCATCTGTTGATGGTTCTTCAATTGCTGATGGCTCTTTATCATCAAAAGAATAAATAAACATGACTGGCACAGCAATTACAGCTAGATAGCTTAAAGTGATTAATTTATATGTGACTCTAAATATTTTCATATTTTTAAAAATACAGTGCTTATAAGGCTTTTATTGGAATAATGTGTTCAAAACCTTCAATTTTAAGACCTTCACCTACCCAAGCATGGCCGTAAATAATTTCCCAACTCGCGGGATACAAACCTTCAGGTGTTTTAAATTGTTCGTAGGCATTTTCAAAGGCTTTAAGTTTGGTTTTACCCATCAAACCTTTACTACGGTTACTGTCAGTATTAGATGCACCAATCTGTTTAATATCACGCATTAACTGTCGAACATTAGCGTAGGTCATGGTTATCATTTCCATGTCCGTTACTGGGTCTTGAAAACCTGCTCCCAATAAAGCATCACCAATCACATGCATATCAGGAAAATCACTGGTGTGCGGTCGGTTATCGACTTCATTCCAACTTTGACGAATCTCTGTTAATGTTTCTGGACCAAAAGTACTAAACAGCAGCAAACCATTAGGTGCTAATACATAGTGAAATCCAGTAAAGACTTTGTGTAGATCATTACTCCATTGCAGCATCAAACTAGAAATCACAAAATCGATACTGTCTTCTTTTAAGGGTAAG
>CALISP010000135.1 GCA_938041705.1 uncultured Cocleimonas sp.
TCTTTACGCATGGTGTTCGCTTGGTCAGCCGCATTTGAAAGCTGATCTGCGAGAATGATTAATACAATCGAGGGCGGAATAATTTGCCCCAAAGTACCGGACGCACAAATAGTACCTGCGGCGAGCGATTTGGAATAATTATTACGTAACATCGCGGGCAAAGAAATCAAGCCCATAGCAATAACCGTTGCACCAACGATACCTGTGGTTGCTGCTAATAAAGCACCAACAAATACCACTGAAATACCTAAACCGCCGGGTAATGGACCAAACAATTGTGCCATCGCTACTAATAAATCTTCGGCTATCTTAGAGCGTTGTAGCATGATGCCCATGAAGATAAATAAAGGTATTGCGATTAAGGTATCGCGTTCAACAATCCAGTATAAACTTCGGAAATTGGTAACACCTGCACTAAGCCACTGAGAAGGACCGCCTTCAGCAAAATAAGCACTTGGATCGTCTGCAAATAGATAACCTGTTAGTGCGGCAAGCCCAATTGAAATAATGGCTGAACCGGGTAGGGCGAACGCAACAGGAAAACCTGAAGTTAATGCCCATATCATTAAAATGAAAAGTAATGCGAGGAAAAAGAGTTCCATTAGTGTTCTCCTCCAGCTGGCATTTCAGCATCGTTTTCATTGTACAAAAACGCGCAACTTTTCAAGAAATAGCTAATAAAAATCAGTGCCATCGAAACAGCAAATACGATTAAAAAAGCCGCCATTAAATACTTCGTATACATGCCATAACCACTAGGTGAGGTTTCAAAACTTAAGATAGGTGCAATCAAACTACTTTGTCGTGTGCCCATGCCGTAATGCAAAATAGTCCAACATACTGGCAACCCAAGAATGAGTGACCCAAAGGCATTTACGATAGCTTTCTTTTTATTACTGACTTGAGAGTAAAGAACATCTACCCGAACATGGCCGTTTTCAACGAGTGTATAAGCACTTGCAAAAAGGAAGAATGCGGCATACCAGAAACGCACTAAATCGCCCATCCAGACTTGTTCGTAAGAGAAAATAAAGCGTGTAATAACGATAGTAAATTCTGCTAATACCACCAAAAAGGCCAGCCAGATAAACCCTAATGAACGGGTAAATGACGCAATTACAATACCTAACACCATCAATGGATAATGCACATACAAACCACGTTGTGTGGCTTGGTCTAATATTTGTGCGATATCAGCCCCGACTACCTGAACTAATACCTCTTCAACGCGCATGAAGGAGATAATCGCATCAGCAAGACCAACCAAGAACACTGACCAAAATGCTGCTCTGACAATGAAATACGAAATACCTTTGTACCTATTGGCATCTTCCGTTAATGAAACGGTTGGCGTTCGTTTAATCGAGAGGAATATCAAAACAAAAGTAGCTATATAAAGCATGATCATGGCAATGCCCTGATAGAGCTTACTGCCTTCTAGAGTATTGTCAGTGCCAGATGAAAATAAGCCCTGAAATGTCTCTGTTAAATCAGGCCAAGCATACCAAAAAATCAAAAAGCGACTGACTAGATAAAGTAGAACGGTGCCAACTAAGAGCCGACCAAAAATACGCGTAGAACTTTGCGATATCATAATAAAATTACTTTTAGTTTTGTTGATAAAACTAAATATAAAGAATCCATGCACGGGGCATAGCATCTTGATATTGAGCATTAGGAGATTTAGATTAATTCATTAACTAAACGTAATCTACTTTAAGCGCATAGAGTACAGATAAGTAAAAAACTAATCTAAAGTTCTTAAGTTATTAAAGGGAAATTAAAGAAACCGCTAACGGAATGAAAACCATCCGTTAGCGGTATAAATCTAATAAACTTACTTAGATTTAAAGATCCAATACGCGGTTACGTTGTGCAACGTAAGCCTGATCAGAGATCTTAGCCCAGCTACCTGTATTCGCTCTAGCAGCTTCGAAACTCTCATGGATTTCTTTTGCTAATGGACTGTGCTTCTTAACATCTTCGTAGACTTTTTCAGCTGCTTCACCAAAACTGTCATAGATATCATCACTAAATGCACGAAGCTTAACGCCGTGCTCTTTAATCAATGAAGCAAGTGCTTCACCGTTTTTAGCGTTGTACTCAGACATCATCATGTCATTTTCTTCTGCAGCAGCAGCTTCGATAACAGCTTGATCAGCAGGTGCAAGTCCATCCCACCACTTCTTGTTCATGCCGATAGAAAGCATGGCGCCCGGCTCGTGCATGCCTGGGTAGTAGTAGTACTTTGCCGCTTCGTAGAACTTCATGATCTTGTCATTCCAAGGACCAACCCACTCAGTAGCATCAATAGAACCAGATGTTAAGTTTTCATAGATTTGTCCACCAGGTAATGAAACCGGAGAAGCTCCCATCTTAGAAAGTACATCGCCACCTAAACCTGGCATACGCATCTTAAGACCTTTAAAGTCATCAGCAGAATTCATTTCTTTACGGAACCAACCACCCATTTGAACGCCAGTGTTACCACACATTAGTCCTTTAAGGCCGTAGCTACCTGCTAACTTGTCCCATAACTCTTGTCCGCCACCAAAGCGAATCCAAGCGTTCATTTCTGTTACGGTTAAACCGAATGGAACTGAAGTGAAGTATGCATAACCTGGGTGTTTACCTTTCCAGTAGTACTCAGCACCGTGATAAATCTGTGAGTTTCCAGATGCTACTTCATCAAACGAGTCAAAAGCTTTTACACGTTCGCCAGATGCGTAGTATTTAATTTCCATACGACCGCCACTGATTTCACCAACGCGTTTTGCAAAACGTTGTGCACCAGTACCTAAACCAGGAAAATCACGTGGCCATGTAGATACCATGTTGATTTTTACTTTTTTGCTGTGGCTTGCTGCAATAGCTGGCGCTGTAACTGCGGCTGTTGCTGCAGTAGCTGCTCCGACAACAGCTCCTTTTAATACTTTACGTCTATCCATTATTTATCCTCTGTTTATAGGTTATATGGTTTCTGCAAGTGGCTGGTTTCTTCTTTAAAAATTTTTAGAAAAGACCAGATATATGCAGTGTGATTTTTCACACGCTAATATAGTAGCTTAAGGATTTGGATTGAACATCGGTAAAAATACGTAGATTGTTATTCGTTTTTACGTAGTTTAGTTTTAGACAGTTAAATAGTGTTGAAAAGTAGGAGTGTTAACTATTCTCCTAAAAGTAGGGGGGGGTCACTTCAAATCAAATATAACCGATTTTTTTTGCGTAGCGAATTAATCCCGTCATAGAATGTGTGTCTAGCTTTCGGTAAATATTGCCTCGATGGCATTCAACTGTTCTTACACTGATATTGAGTTTTTCTGATATATGTTTGTTTTTTAATCCGTTGAGCAATTCCATCAAAATTGCTTGTTCACGAGTGGTGAGCTTATCTGGATCTTTCTTATCAGTTGAAGGGTTTATAGCTTTAACTGAGGTAGAACAAAAGTGTGTTTCGCCTTTGTTAATAGCTCGAACAGCCGCAATCATTTCTGCCGCTGGCTTATCTTTTTGAATATAACCTTTAGCGCCTGAATCAATAGCATTCTGAATATATTCTTTATTGTCATGCATTGTTAAAATAAGCACGTTTATATCAGGAAGTTCTTGAGACAATAAATGAGTAGCCTTTAAACCATTCATTTTTGGCATACTAATATCTGTAATCACTACATCGGGTTTGAGTAGTCTGGCTTTTTCTAAAAGCTCTTCTCCGTCGTTAGCGACACCAATTACATTGATATCTTCTATATCGTTAAAACGCGTGCGCAAACCGTCTTGCACCAATGGATGATCATCAGCGAGTAAAATATTAATCGTTTTCGTTTCTGTAGGCTGTTTTTCTAAAGTTGCGCTCATGTTTTCCTTAACTCATTTGCTCAAATCCTATCATACGGGAATATTAACAATCACTGTAGTACCTTTATCTAAAGAAGAATTCACGGTTAAATGCCCTTCTAAAAGCTCTGTTCTGTCTACCATATTACGTAAGCCTAAACCTCGATCGGGATTAGTCTTTTCTAAGGTTTGTTTGTTAAATCCAACACCATCATTAGCAATGCTTAGACTAATAAAGTGACGTTTTTGTTTGATCGTTAATATTACATTTTCTGCAGACTTTGCATGCTTTTCAATATTGGTTAAGGCTTCTTGAACGATACGATAAAAAGCCGTTTCAATTTCATATGAGAAGCCTTCATTTTTCGTTTCGTTATGGTATTTCACATTAATATCTGTGCGTTCGCTAAAGTCATTAAGCAAACTATTTAAAGCTGATGACAGTCCTAAATCATCTAATACAGTAGGGCGTAGGTCACGTGAGATACGACGCACTTCTTGTATTCCTGAACTTAAAATATCATCGGCTTCAGTTATGATTTCTTGAGTTTTCTCGATCTCAACGTTACTTGTGACTTTTGATTTTTCAAGGTGGTTCTTTGCATTATCTAGTTTATATCTTACTGATACTAACAATTGATTAATGCCATCATGTAATTCTCGTGAAACGCGTTTGCGTTCATCTTCTTGGAAATTTACTGTTTTATGCGTTAGTGCCCGCATTTTTTTAGAGGCTAATCTACTCGCAGAGAGATTAATTAAAAACCCTACCAGTGCCGTCGTTAATATTGCCGTAATAGCAATTAATGAGGTAAGTAACAGAGTATTCCGTATGGTTTTCTCTGCTTTAGCTTCAATTTCAGCAACGCCTTTTTCGATATCATCAATGTAAATACCCGTTCCAATCATCCAATTCCAACGATCTAAACCTATTGAATACCCTAGCTTTTCAATAGATTTACCGCCTGAAGGCTTATCCCATAAATAACGTGTATAACCACCCCCCGTTTTGGCTTGGGTAATGAGGTTTTGGATCATTAAATTTCCACGTTCATCTTTGAGGTTAAATAAGTTTTTTCCTTCTAATTCTGGCTTACGAGGATGAGCAATGTTGATGCCATCATAGTCATAAACAAAAAAGTATCCGTCTTGACCAAACTCCATTTTTTTAAGGGTGTAGTAAGCTTCTTTTTGCGCATAGGTTTTTTCTAGTGAAGAGTCTTCGTAGATATTTATAATCGCGGTATACGCTAATTCTAAATAGTTTTTTAATTCTTTTTCTTTGAGACTGATGAGTTCTTTTTCAAAGTTCTGGGCTTGTATTTTAGCCAACTCTGTCGTTTGCATAACAGTACTGATAGCAATAACGACAATTGCAAAAATCAACGGTATTAACGTGAGTAATGCAATTTTAGTCTTGTAGGGGAGAGCTCTTAGCATGCGTTATATATAGACCATGAATCTGATAAGGTCGAGTATTGTGAACAAGTTCTATCATTATGAAAACATGCTAAAAGTAGGGGGGTGTCTATTTTAAAGTTATTGATAAGGGTTTTCATCTATTGTTGATGACTCTTTTAAACTCTTATTCCACTCTAGATAACCATAAACCGCCAACACTAAATACAGACCAAACATAATAATGGTGACATAGAAGCCTGTTTGCCAATATAGATATATTGCCGCCGCATCAATGACTAACCAATATATCCAATTTTCAAGAATTTTCTGGGCCATTAGATAGGTATTAATCACCGAAAAAATCATCACTGCCGCATCTAAATAAGGTAATTTGGTTGAAGTATATTCAGCCAGATAATAACCAATTATAAGACTTAGTGCGGATGCAACGAATAGATAAATAAGATGCTTTGACAAAGATAATTTGGTGACTCGAAAGGCATCTTCTTGAGCCGCTTTTTTATGCCATAACTGATAACCGTAAATAGCCATTCCCATATAATAAAAATTGAGAATGGCTTGCATTGGCAACTGACCTTCCCAAAATAAGACGGTATAAATTAGGGTACTAATGAAAGCGGCAGGCCAACACCAAAAGGATTCTTTAGCTGCTAAAATAACATAGGCTATGCCAAGAACAGTGCCTAGAATTTCCCAGTGAGATAAAGCTAAAAAACTTTCAATAATTACTTCAGTCGTCATTTTTTTATTTCTATTAGCAGTCTACTTTTACATCAGCGCGATTGTTACCAACAAACTTTAGTACCATTGCAGATTTTGGTATCGCTTTAAAAACTTCATACATCTCATCTTGTAGCAATAACATGATATCGTGGTAATCACCGTAAATTTGAGTACTCAATTGATTCTTTATTACTGTGATTTTAGGGTTTTTTTCTAAGCCTTTTATAAATGCAAAAATAGGGGCCTCATAATCTTCTTGGAGCGGGTATAAACTAATATCAACTGAAATTTCCATGGTGATCTCCTGTTTTTAAAATAAATAGGTCTTTAATTTTTTGTTTTCTTACGAAATAGCTTTTTATTATTTGTTAGCTCTCACCAAGGTAATTCCTAATTTCAGGAAGTTTTGAAGAGATATCTGAATTAATATCAGTGCTATTTTCAAACTCTCCAAATAATGCCTGTGAATCATCAATCACCAGCACTTTACCTTCGTTGATAAAGGCTGTGCGCTTAGATGCTTTTAAGGCATCTTCAGGCTGATGACTAATCAACAAAGCATACATTTGTTCCTTCTCTACAAGGTCTTTCAGCAAGTCGATAATTTCTTCCCGCATAGCGGGACCTAATGCTGCTAAGGGTTCATCTAATAATAGTATCGAATGCTTTCTTACCAGTGCTCTAGCAAGTGCGACACGTTGACGCTGACCACCTGATAATTCTTTGGGTAATCTCTTCGATAAGGTTGCTAAACCGACACTTTCTAGAGCGTTATGTATTTGTTGTTTTTCACTTTCATTTAATTTCAAAGAGGGTTGGATGCCCAAAGCGACATTGGTAAATACGTCTAAATGTGGGAATAAATTATTCTCTTGAAATACGGTGGTTACGGGTCGCTGCGGAATGCTTAACTGACTAATATCATTGCCATTGATTAATATGTTACCGGAACTTGGTTTGATAAATCCTGCAATTAAATTGAGTAAGGTCGTTTTACCTGAACCGCTAGGTCCTATAATGCTAAGTATTTCTCCAGCATTAACGTCTAAACTGAATTCCATTTTTAAACCAGTAGGCTCATTAATTCCATTGTTTTTAATAGTGCTTTTAGTTTTATTAGAGTCAAAACTAAAGCTTAAATTATCAATGTTTAACATCTACATCACCTGTTTTTCTATCTAACTTGCCACCAATTGTTCTTTCTATAAACCAAAACATAAACAAACTTAAGGTCAATAAAAAAGCTGCTGTCACTGCCGCTTGAGGTATTTGATATGAGGCAAGACGTTGATAAAGTAACAAAGGTAAGGTTGCAGTTTCAGGACTACCAAATAAAGCGATTACACCTAAATCACCAATTGCAATAGTCGTTACTAAGGCCGCAGATAAACCGATTGGTTTTCGTAATAATGGAAAATCTATAA
>CALISP010000136.1 GCA_938041705.1 uncultured Cocleimonas sp.
TCGACTGGGTACAATTCGACGAGCCAGTGCTTACACAAGAGCTAAACCAAGATTGGAAACATGCTTTATTACAAGCCTATTTCCATTTACAGCGTTCGCCTGTAAAGAAATTGATCGCTAGCAGTTTTGGAAAGCTAGGAGGTAATTTAGGTTTGTTGCGTGAATTAACCGTCGATGGTGTTCATTTAGATACTTTGAGTGCAGAAGATGAAGCCTTAAAAGTAGCTGATTGGTTACCGAGTTATAAAATCGTATCTGTTGCCGTAGTTGATGGTCGACAATATGAAGAAACTGATATCGAAGATACACTCGCTTGGCTAAAGCCTATTCATGAGTTATTAGGCGATAGATTATGGCTAGCACCTTCTTGTTCGTTCTTATACATGACACAAGATGATGATAATTCAACGACGCTTGAAAATACTAAACAGAAACTCAACGAAGTCAAACTACTAGCCACAGCATTGGAAGAAGAAGTCTCAGTTGAACGAAAAGCCGCAGCTTAATCCATTCATTACTTATTTTTAAATTGCATGTGAGTCGAAAAATCCAATAGACTAATATATTGAGAATAAAGCCAACGAATCTCGATTAAGAGTGAATAGTGCCCAAAAGTAGGGGGGTGTCTCTTGTATATATTATTTTGTATGAGATTTTATATAGAATAAATCAACTCTGAATGATTCTTTAGCGACTATATAATGAGATTTAATGGCTATGCAAAATTGGAAATTAGAACAAACTTACAAGCATTCCGAAGGCATAGTAAGTTATGGAATTTCAGGTACCGGACCAGATGTTGTTTTAGTTCATGGAACCCCTTGGTCTTCCTTCACTTGGCATCTTCTAATTCCTATTCTTGCAAAGAACTACAAAGTTCACTATTACGACTTCATTGGTTATGGACAGTCTGAGAAAAAAGATAGTCAGAGTGTATCCTTAGATATTCAAGCAACACTTCTCGCTGATCTACTCAAACACTGGGATCTAAAAAAGCCACATGTGATCGGTCATGACTTTGGCGGAGCGACATCACTTCGAACGCATTTACTGCATGGTTGTGAATTTCAAAGTTTACAGTTGATTGATGTTGTTGCGCTTGCTCCATGGGGATCTCCATTCTTTTCGCATATCCAGAAAAATGAAGAAGCATTTGCTGGTGTCCCTGATTATATTCATTTAGCGATTGTAAAAGCTTATATTGCTGGTGCAATACACAATCCCATTGATGAAGAGCAATTCGATCAACTAGTAAAACCTTGGACAACTGATAATGGTAAGGCTGCATTTTATCGTCAGATAGCACAAGCAGATCAAAAATTCACTGATGAGGTCGAGCCACTCTATTCTAAGATTAGATGTCCTGTATCAATATTGTGGGGTGAGAACGATAGTTGGATTCCCTTGGAAACTGGCAAAAGGTTACATGCCGCAATTCCCCATTCGAAGTTCGCTGTCGTGCCAGAGGCAGGGCATCTTGCGCAGCTTGAAAACCCCAAGTTTGTTAACGACAGCGTACTTAAGTTTTTGCAGTAATTGACTGTTATGATTTAACTTACAATTCTATATGGTGAAGGTAATGACTAATCAAACTGAAAATATCTATCAAGGTGAATGTCTTTGCGGATCAATAAAATACGAAGTTACTAAAATTGAAGAACAAATGGGTCATTGCCATTGTTCAATGTGTCGTAAATTTCATGGTGCTGCCTTTGCAACATTGGCAGAAGCTAAAACTGAAAACTTTCGATGGGTTGAAGGTGAAACCCTTCTTAAGTCTTACCAAGCAACAAATGGAACAATTCGAAAATTCTGTGAAAATTGTGGTTCTAGCCTAATATTTGTTCCATCGAATGATGATGGCAAATTAGTTGAATTTTCATTGGGTACTTTAAATTCTGATATAGAATTAAAACCTGATGCGCATATTTTTACAGCCTCAGGTGCGAACTGGTTTGAAACTAATGATGATTTGCCTAAATATCCTGAAGGTAGAGACAGCAAGCCCTAATGATGAAAATAAAATTACCTCAGCAAGAGACTGAAAATTCTATTAGTTTAGAGTCCGCATTTCGTAAGAGGGAAACTAAAAGAGAATACTTAGATACGCCGATTTCTCTTACTAAGCTATCTCAAATATTATTTGCCGCACAGGGTAGGCGAGGCAATGACAATAAATTGACAGCTCCATCAGCGCAGGGGCAATACCCTATATCTACCTATATTGTTGTGAATAAAGTTTCAGGTTTAACGCCAGGGTTATATCAATTCGATAATTCAGATCACTCACTTGTAGAAATGAAAACTGGACTAATTTCAGAGCAACTAGAAGAAGCTGCACTAGGAGAACAAGCTTGGGTTGGAAATGCTGCAGCCATCGTTGTTCTTGCAGGCAATATACAATCAATGAACCAGCATTTTTCTGAGCAACCTCCATTAAATAAACGTGGAGAAAGGTACAATTACATCGAAGTAGGCGCCATCGTTCAAAATATGCAATTACAAGGAACTGCCTTAGATATTGGTATGGTATTAGTGGGAGGGTTTAATAACGATAAGGTTAAAACTATATTGAGTCTGCCGACTGAACTTGAGCCCTCTGCATTAGTATGTATGGGTAATATATAATGAATAGTTAGCTCTATTTCATATTAAACTAGTAACGATAAAAGAATAAACCTGATGATAGAGTGAGATAGCGTTAAAAGTAAGTAACGTTCCATAAATAGAAATTTTAAGAGGTCAGTATTATGAGTGTCACCGTTTTTTTAGAAGTACAATCTAAACCTGAAAATATTGAAGAATTAAAAACCACTTTCAAAGCAATCCTTCCTGACACTCGTGCCTATGACGGCTGTCAAGGTGTTCAAGTTGTCGGTAATCAAGATGATTCTCTTAACTTAATTCTTCAAGAAAAATGGGAGTCTCGCCAGCATTATGAAAAATACTTAGGTTGGAGAGATGAAACAGGAGCATTAGCGGCACTAGGTGCAATGCTATCTCAACCCCCTAGCATTCGTTATTATGATGATTTGGATATTTAAGTTTTTAATAAATCAAGTCTCGGACATACAGTATTTTTTTTAAATAAAACCCCCTAAAAGTAGGGGGGTGTCTTTCTATGTTTTATTTAGCAAGCTCAGTTGCCAATAAATCAAACACCATTCTGATTCTTCTACTCGTATTTAACTCTCTATGTGCTGTTAGCCAAATAGGGAATTCTATAGCTGCTAGTGATGGTAAAGCTTGAACAACCATTGGTTCAGTTTCGCCTAATTCTTCGGGCATAACGCCGATGCCTAAGCCTTGTTTTACCAATTCCCAATGAGTGATGAAATGTTCTGTTTGTAATGG
>CALISP010000137.1 GCA_938041705.1 uncultured Cocleimonas sp.
CAAAGAACAGAGTCTTTTTATATCTTTGAAGGAAATGCAAGTTTAGCAACAAATACAGGCATCAATGTAGAGGTCTCTGCAGGTAATTTGGTTACTGTAGAATCAGGGCAAATAGTTAATTGGCATGTTCATAACACAATCAAAAAACACTTTATATTCTTTGACTGATATCATTTTAGATCCGAAATAATCTTAGAATGACACCCTCCACTTTTTATGAGCTTTTGAAAAACTAAAGAACTAATCCTCTACATCATTTTGGGGAATTGTGTAACCCGCAGAATAATGTCCTAAAATATTGGCGACTGCTTCTTTAGTTGGAATCGGCTTGCTAAACCTATTGGGATGAACTGCATCCAAGCTATAAGGCGGTTTACCATTTACCATCCAATCACTAAGAAATTGTGCTGCACCTCCACCCGTTCCAATTCCCACATGAAACCCTGAGGCCATCCAAAGTCCTTCATGACTCTCAACAGGGCCAATAATAGGAAAACCATCTGGCGGATAACAAAGCGGGCCATTGTTTACTTTTTTAATACCCGCTGATTCAATTAGTGGAAAACGCCACATGCACTTTTCAAGATGATTCATCAAACGATCTGTATTAGGTAAAAGCAATTCTTGACCAAATTCAGGCGGAATACCCTCAGTATTCCATGCAACTGGGTTTTTCTCATAGACACCAATCAGTAAACCATTAGCTTCTTGTCGAATATTACCTGGGATTAATGGATCACGAATGGTGGGAAGTTCATAGCTTAATGATTCAATATCAGGATGTGATTCAGTGATGATTTCATGATGCTCCATCGCATACAGTGGCATATCTATATCTATTAATTGAAGCATTTCTCGCGCCCAGAAACTGGCGGCAACAACTATTCGATCAGTACGAAATACTTCATCACCACAGTTGACTTCCCAATGGCCAGTTGCTGTTTTAAAAAGCCCATCAACAGTATGCTGACGCAGTATTTTAGCGCCTCGAGCTTTGGCTGAATTTGCCATGGATAAAGTTGCACCTGTCGGATCAACATGCCCGTCATCTGGCGTATGTGCAGCTCCTAATACTCCCTCGGTATTCATCAATGGATGAATCTGGGAGATTTCTTCGGGTGATACAACTTTATAAGGAACACCCAACTTATCATAGATTGGAATGAGTCGATTATATGCGACCATTTCCTCTGGTGAACTCGCTAGGCGCAAACTACCTGTTTTATGAAAGTCGATTGATTGTCCACTTTCTGCTTCAGCTCTACGATACGTCTCCAGTGAATCAACATATAGACGCGTGATTTTGGCATCGTGCCCAAAGTGCGTGCAATTTCCCGCAGCATGCCATGTAGAACCGGCAGTCAATTCGTTTTTCTCTAACAAAAGAGTATTGGTCATACCTCGTTCAGCAAGACCATAGAGAATTCCACATCCGACGATTCCTCCACCAATAACGATCGTATCAAATTTATCAGTCATACAAATAATGTTTCATGCGCCATATCATCCATTCTTTTTAAAATGTCCAAACTTCAAAAAATGTAAAAGGACGGTTTTCCTAATATAGGCAAAGGATATATGAAAAACAGGCTAAAAGTAGGGGGGTGTCTTTTTCTATAGTAAAAAAAGGGACAATAATCATTAATGGAATTCACAAAAAAGGCGAATTGTATGATTCGCCTTTTTTGTTGTTATCATTATAGTAATTAAAAACTGTAATGATCTTTTATAACGAGCCGACTAGCCTTTACCTCTCCATGGGATTGTCTTATCGATAATCCAACGCATCATGAGGTCGAACATCAATCCTAATAAACCAAGGATGATAATCGTAGTCCAAATGATCTCATAGTCTGATTGCTTACGCGCCACATTTTCTACAAAACCAATACCGGTCGTACCTGCCAACATTTCGGCAGCAACCAAGGTACCCCAACAAACACCAATTGCGATACGAACACCGGTCAATATTTCTGGTAAGGAGTTAGGCAAAATTACTCTACGTAAAATTTGGCGATTCGTTGCACCTAAAGAGTGAGCCGCATGAATCTTAGAAAGATGCGTACCTGTTGCACCCGTTCTTGCCGAGATAACCATAATTGCGAAAGCAACCATAAACAATAGGAAGATCTTACCATCGTCTCCAATACCAAAGATCGTCAATATCAATGGAGCCCAAGCTAATGGAGGAACAGGACGATAAAGCTCGATAATTGGATCGAAGAAACCTTTCGAGAATCGTGATAGACCCATGAACAATCCTAATGGTACACCTAAAATAATACCAAAGAATAAACCTGCTAGAACACGCAGTAATGAATCCCAAACATGACCTGATGGCATTGGTACTTTAAATGACTCAAAATTACCAGTGGCAAAATCATGAACCTTGCTCTTCGTATTAGGCGTAACAATTCCATTCACATCGTGGCGAGGGAAATCCCCAGGGATGAACGATGAAATAAAGTCAGGAATCAAAAAATCAACCATCTCACCAAATGGCTTCATTTTGTACCACAACATTGGGTAACCTTTGTAACCAATTTCAGGATTAGAAATACGCGCAAAAGTACGTAAAGTATCAGATGGTTTTGGTAACCAACGACCAGAACCTTGCTCACTACATGAACTACTTCCAGCTCTGACTTCTCCACCTGGCATCATCAAAGCATCGAAATATCTCAATCCGCCTTGTTGACTCTTCTGTTCATTATCAAGAGTGACTAAAGCGGCTTGAACACCATTTAAGGCATCAGGAGGGAAAATATTACCATCGTCCACACGTCGTAAAACACGCGTTAAGCCTTTTACAAAATCTGCACGATTAGCAACTAATAGCTCATCTAAGCCTGTTGCTGCTTCTGTCTGATTTTCTAATGCAGCAATCTGCGCTTTTAGTTTTTCTACTTGACCTAAGAAATTACCATTATTGTTTTTGATCTTTGAAAAGTCAGCAGCGATTGTTTTCATTTCTGCTGCTGCTGCTGCAAATTTATAACCACGCGCACTTGCTGGAGCATTAGGTATTTCGTTCCCCGAATCACCCCAACGCGCAATTTTACTAGCAGCTTCTACTTGCTCTGCTGTCGGGTCACCTGGATAGTTTTCATCAGCTAACTTAGCAGTTAGCGCATTAATACGAGTTTCAACAGCTTTAAACTGAGTCTGAGTTGCAGGATCTAAAAACTCAGGAGAAGTAGCACCAGTAATTGCATCTCGCATTAGCTTGATAGTTTCTTTTGCTTTAATTTTTTCAGCATCAGTAAAACCAAGTATATTAACTCGATCAGATAAGCCGCTCAACTGCCTATTTTCTCTAACTAATAGACTTGTTCCTTTCAAAAATTCTTTTTCTAAAGGAAAAACAGAACGAATAGGATTCGCTGCTGAAGCAAGTTTACCTACTTGGCAAAGTTCATTAGCAGCTTTTGGATGAAATGCTCTTGCAGCATCCCAAGAAAAGTAAATCCACATAAGTAAAATAAAACTAACACCTGTAATAACCCAATGCCAACCACCTAAAGCACGTTCAGGGTTACCAAAAACAGCATCTGATTTTTCTGTACGAATTAAGTTACGACCGTAAAGTATTGCCCATATAACAGCGCCAATTAAAGCAATAAATAATGTACCTACGATGAGGCCTCGATATTCAAATAAGAAATCTAACATAATTACACCTGCCCCATAATTTCTTCTTCCATATCCCAAATCATGGTAAGAATTTCTTCACGTGTCTCAATGAATTCCGGGCTGTTTTTTATTTCTCGAGTATCTTGAGTAA
>CALISP010000138.1 GCA_938041705.1 uncultured Cocleimonas sp.
ATTCGTAATTATGATTTAAGCCCAGCACTGTCAGAGAATCTGATTACACATTCAAATTTTTTGGGGCAATCAATTATCGGAACGAATGAATGTTTATGGGGATTGGATGATGGAATGAATAGGGCTGGATTAGCGGCTTCATTAACTTTTGGGGGAAGCAAGAAAGTTGGTAAAGGATTCGGTATTCCTTTTATTATGAGGTATGTATTAGAAACATGTGAAACTGTCAAACACGCGATAAAAGTATTGCAACGAGTACCGTCGCATATGGCTTACAACATTACTTTACTGGATAAACAAGGAGACTTTGCAACAGTAATGATTGCACCTGAGCAAGAAGCGATAATCACAAAAGAAAGATGTATTACTAATCATCAAAAGCAAGTAACTTGGCCAGAACAAGCTAGTTTCTCAAAGACGATAGAACGAAAAAAGTACTTGGATGAATTACTTAAAGACAAGTCTTTGAATAAATCTGAATTGATAGAATCATTCCTGAAAAAACCATTGCGCAGCGATAATTATGCTCAACAGTTTGGTACTGTATTTACGGCTGTTTATCAACCAGAACAGGGAACTTTGGCATATCATTGGCCTGATCAAGAAACTCTGAAAGTTAATTTTGATGATTTTATTGATCAAGATAAAACAGTTAATTTGGGGGGGCAAGCATCAAAGTCGACAACATCTTTTATATCTTATGATCATATTTCTGACTATAGCAGTGATTATAAAAGCCATAAGGCAGATTACGTTAGTGAATATCAATATGCTTCTTACCCTATCCCAATGGAAATAAGAGAAAGCTTGTTGATGGGATTGGAATATTTACCATGCGACTCTAGTAATAAAGAGTCCTCTTTAAAGAGACTAAGACAATTATTAAAATCAGACAAAAATCTTAGTTGGATAGAGTATGGAAATAGTATTACCGCAACAATATAGTATTTACAATGCTGAGCGAATGTAAGTCATTCCGTCTTTATAAAATTATATGGTCTGTATAGTGGCCGCGCCATGATTTCGATAGCTGATGGTGCGCTTTCCTTCTGAGAAATTAGGGAAGTTTAATATCCAATTACTATCAGGCCAGCGTAATTCAACTATTCTTTCGTTTGGATAGTAGATAGAAGTATATAAAGTACAAAATCCTCCTTTATAGTCAGTTGAATATAATGGTGGATAATGAAAAGCTGTGGCTACTTGTTGAAAGTTCATGGTGCCTTCTGCTAAATATTTCTCTAATTCTGCTTCACGGTCTAATGTCGCAGAAGCATCGGCATAGCTTTCCCATTTTATATCATATGGTTGATGGTTAGTGGCGATACGCTTAGTTCTATCAATGATTGTGTCTTTGCCTGGAAACAAATGAGCTGTGAAATAATCACCATGAGCATCCATTACTGTGACGTTATAAGCCATATGTGTAGGAATACGTTCTAATGCAAGTTGTGCTAGTTTAGCGTTTTCACATGTTTCAAGAATATATCGAAGGATAATAGGTATCCCAAAGCCTTTGCCTACTTGGCGTGATCCACCGAAGGTAAGGCTGACACAAAGTCCATTTTCATTCATACCGTCTAAAACACCAATTAAACAATCAGACATTGCTATGACTTTTTTACCTAGCCAACTAGAATTTAAAATTACACCGTCTAACAGTCGAGGGCTGTAATCATAATTGCGAATGAGTCTAGCTTCTGGGGCGGGCCATATCAATTGGGAGCAGCCTGAAACGTAGGCAGGTGGGCAGTATAAACTCAAAAAACGAGAAGCCATGTCGCTACCAGCAGTGAGTTCTCGCAATTGATCATAAGCCGGAATTAATTCAGGCATAAACTCTATGAGTTTTTTGCGGCACGTTTGGTAGCTGGGTATGTCAACGACTCCCCGAGAAAGATACCAGCGCTTATAAAGAGGCCACGTGCGCCTAAATATATTTTGCCACTTGATTCCCGGAGTGGATTCGGAAACTGCTTCAAATATTGTTTGCAACTAAAAAACACCCCAAGTGTGCGGGCATAACATTAATAACGATGCCCATAAATTATTTGGCTTGTCATTTTTCATAATGGATAAATTAAATTACCAAAATGAAAAGACAAGCCAAATGTAGTTTATAGATTTTTTTTAAAATAATTACAGTTTTTTGAAAGAATTTTCGTCTATTCCAGGATTATCAATTGATGAGCTAACGTAAGCAGATTTGACTCCGTTTAACCATTTCTTTGCTCTTCCGTTCAAGCCAAAGCCTTTGCCCATTAACCTGCCTCTGGTAACTAAAATCCCTAGGTCAGCTCCTTCATATAAATAATCACCAACGCCACTTAAGCGAATATAGAAAGCTTCGTTTTCACTGGCTACCGCTCTTCTGTGATAATCGAAACGAGCATGTTCCATATTACCTTCGTCATCAATTTTGTAGATACCTGTTTCAGGAGCTTGTGTGACATACCTGACGTCTTTATCGGTATGTTTGATAACCATCTGGCTCCACTCATCAATATTATCAGGGTCAGCCCATCGAGCATTTAAAGCATCAACATCAAGGTCGAAATCAACATCAGAGAATTCAAGCAAATGGAACAAGAACAATGGAGCATCAGCATGAGCAAATGCTGCATGGTTAGTCATTGAACTAGCACCAGTAATACGAGGATTAAGTTCACCCAAATAGAGCTGATTATCATCAACATCAATTAAAAAATCTAACTCGAAGTAACCACGGTAGCCTTCTTTTTTAAGTTGCTCGCCAAACTTAAAAGTATATTCACGCGCCTGTTCACGAGCCTCTGGTGTAAATGCTTTAGCAAATATCTCATTACCACACCAACCGCCTTTGTATGGTGTTACGCCTTTAAAGCCCACAAGTTCTGTCATTAGTGGGCCAACAATGGTGCCTGCTTTAGTTGCACAAGCTTCAATTGCACCACCACGACAGTTGATGCGTTTCATGACCTTTACTTCAGGAGCATCAATAATTTCATCAGCATGTTTGTTGAAGCTAGTTTCGTCTTTCACAAAAAATGTTGTGTGACCTGAATCGCCATAAGCAGTTTGAATAACTAAGTCTTTACCTAATTCTTTAGCTGTTTTGTCACATAGATCTTTGTACGAGGAAACATTCGTTAATACATTTGGAACACTGGGAACACCTGCTTTGTTACCAATACGAACTGTCTCAATCTTGTCATCAAGCTTGCTTCTTAATTTAGCGCTTGGAAACCAAGTTTTTAATCCAGCATCTTTAGCTAGAGTTTCTGTTTCTTTATCAAACATCAAAAACACAGCTTTAGGGTGTCTACCAAAAGACTTTGTGTATTCTTTTACTTCCTCGTGTTCTAGAAGATAGTTGTTTATGTCTTCTATACTTTCGAATTCTTTATGAGGGATCTTACTAGGAACAAAAGTATTAGGATGACGACCATCGTAACAATCGATGTAGTTGATGAATTTGAAATTCTTTACCCATTCATCCATCCCTAATAAATTAAAGTTGGTCGCACTAATAAAAAATATGGGCTTGTCGTAGCGGTGGAAATAACGACGAATATCTGACATTCCATTTAATTTTTTACTCATTTACTTTCTCCTGTATATTTTATGATTATATTTTTTAGTTATTGTATGAGGCATTATCATTGCCTTAATTTATTATTGTCTTAACCTGAAACTATCAAGTGTTGGTTGTCTAAAAACTCTTAGTCCGAGCTCTTCCCGATAACCATGAATTTCTTTTACATCTAGATTACGCATGAAATCCATAATATCTTTGCTGATGACTTGTCCGGGAACAAGAATAGGGAAGCCGGGTGGATAAGGGGTAATGAAACCTGCGGAAACAAGCTTTCGGCCAGTTGCCATTATTTCTTCAATCTCTTCTTGAATATTAAAGTATTCGCAGTTTTCGTCATCGTAAGAGAGATAAAAAGCACTTCTAATATGTCCTTCTTGTGTTTTACTTTTAGGGTCTGATTTGAATACATCATGGAAGCAACTGAAATCCGGAAGAGGAGGTAGTTTTTCAGTTAAATTGTAAACCTGCTTATCGTAGATAAGTCTCTCTTTCTTACTTGAATGATCCAACTTCGAATCCATCTCTTTAGCAATTTGTATTAAAGCTTCAAGTAAGTAAGCAATAGAACTTCGAGTGGTGCCAATATTGGTCATAAATAAAACTGTATTGCGTGATGTTTTATTTATCTGAATACCAAATTGATCCATCAAGTATTTGTTTTTAAAGGTATCTCCATCAACGCCTAAATTAGCAACATAAAGTGTTATTCGAGTAGCATCTAAGACGAATTCGTCATGTTCCCAAGCTTCCCATATATCACGCCAATTGTGTTCAACGTCATAGTATTCTTTATCACAGTTGCGACGAGTTTCAGGAATCATATCCGTTACACCAAGAACTCTAAAGTACTTACTCAATAGCGTATTTTTTTGTATCTGTCGTCGTAAGACAGTGGCCATTTCTACTTGCTTTTGAACAAGTTCAAAGCCTTCAAGTTCAACCTGACGTCTGCCGATGTCTAGTGAAGCTAAAATTTGATAATTAGGCGAAGTTGAGGTGTG
>CALISP010000139.1 GCA_938041705.1 uncultured Cocleimonas sp.
TAATAATAGGTAACTAAGATGAAATTACAATCACTACTTTTTGCAATCATTTTTTCACTAATCTCATTTTCAGCTTCTGCTGAAATTGTAAATTTGAATAAAGCCAATGCTAGTGCCTTGCAGCATTATCTAAATGGAATAGGTGAGAAGAAAGCTCAGAATATTATTCAATATCGTCAAAAGAATAAGAAATTTAAAAGCGTCGCTGAAATTCAAGAAGTAAAAGGTATTGGTGAAGTTATTTATGCCAAGATTAAGAAGAATTTGTCATTAATTAAAGGTGTGACTGTTGTTCCAAATAAGAAGAAAGTAGCAGTAAAAAAGAAGGTAAAGGCAAAGTCGAAAAGTAAAACAACAAACAAAGTGAAGAAGAAAACAGAAAAAAATTAAGCTAGATAGAGTCTAAAAACTAAGAGCCAGGTTTAACCTGGCTTTTTTATGTCTGTTGCTTTAATCCTATTAATTGTTATTTAGTTTGATCTAGTCTTTAAACACAAAGTTATAAACTTCATAAAAGTAGGGGGGTGTCCTATAATATTGTAAATTGATGAATAAAAGACACCCCCCTACTTTTTGTACTTTTCTCTATGAGCATTAAACAACTACCCCCACATTTAGTAAATCAGATCGCGGCTGGCGAAGTAGTTGAACGTCCTGCTTCGGTTGTTAAAGAGTTATTAGAGAATTCGATTGATGCGGGTTCGAAAAGAATCGAAATTGATATTGAACAGGGTGGTGTTAAACGTATCCGGATTCGAGATGATGGCAAAGGAATTCCTAAAGAGGAATTATCTTTAGCCTTGAGTCGTCATGCGACGAGTAAAATTGCTTCATTAGATGATTTAGAACACGTTGTTTCATTGGGTTTTCGTGGTGAGGCATTGCCGAGTATCGCTTCAGTTTCAAGGATGACTGTAAGTTCTAAAATAGCAGATAGCGAACAGGGTTGGTCATTGACTGATGATGGTCAAGAAGACTTCGATGAACCTGCTCCAGTGGCACATGCTAAAGGTACAACAATTGATGTGCGTGATTTATTTTATAATGTACCTGCGCGTCGTAAATTTTTAAAAACGGAAAATACTGAATTCAAACATCTGACAGAAGTCGTTAAGAAAATTTCTTTGAGTAATTTTCAGATTGGAATTACTTTGCGTCATGGAAATCGTAGTGTGCTTTCTCTACAACCTGCAAAAGATCGTGCTGGAGCAGATAGGCGTGTAGCAGAAGTATGCGGCCCTGCGTTTATGGAACAGTCACTTTATTTAGATTTTGAAGCGGCAGGTTTGAAGCTGTGGGGCTGGGTTGGCCTACCAACGTTTTCGCGTTCTCAGGCTGATTTACAATATTTCTATGTGAATGGACGCATCATTAAAGATCGGGTTGTTACCCATGCGGTGCGTCAAGCATACGCTGATGTACTGTTTCATGGTCGTCATCCTGCCTATGCATTGTTTTTGGAACTCGCGCCTGAGAAAGTCGATGTGAATGCTCATCCGACAAAACATGAAGTGCGTTTTCGTGATTCTCGTTTAGTACATGATTTTTTATATCGAACGCTGCATCAAGCTTTGGCAGATGTTAGACCTAATGAAACAGATGATACTAGGACTGGGCTTGATAACAATCTACCAGGTAATATAAGTAGAGCTCAATTTGATTCTCAGGCAATTAAGTCTCAACAAGATTTAAATATTCCTGTAGAGCATGCTCCCACAGGGTTTAATCAGTCAGGAACAGGACTCAGCCAATCTGGGTCTAATCAATCAGTATCGGGACAGCCAACCAATTTTGCCCGAGGATATACGCCAATACATGCGGCTGGGCAAGTTGCTGATCAAATGGCTGTGTATCAACGTATGCATGAATCAAGTGCGGGTAACCCAAGTCGTCCTGCTCCCTTAGCAGATAAGTTTTACGAAAAACTATCGACGCATGTTAATTCATCATTACCTGTTGATAGTTCACAAGCTGAAGATAAGGGTGGTATACCTCCATTAGGTTTTGCCGTAGCACAGTTGCATGGTATTTATATTCTCGCCGAGAATGCTGAAGGCTTAGTCGTGGTGGATATGCACGCCGCACATGAACGCATTACCTATGAATACTTAAAAAAGAGCATGATGGATGACAGTATTCGTTCACAACCGTTATTAGTACCAAGTTCATTGGCCGTTAGTCAAAAAGAGGGCGATTGTGCTGAAGAGTTTGCAGAAACCTTTCAAAAACTAGGATTTGAATTGAACAGACTTGCGCCAGAAAAACTCGCTATTCGTGCTGTCCCAAGTTTATTGAAAGAATCAAATGTAGAGCAACTAGTCCGTGATGTGCTTTCAGATTTATTAGAGCATGGAAGTAGTGAACGTATACAACAAGAAATGAATGAAATCCTTTCTACTATGGCTTGTCATGGTTCGGTGCGTGCGAATCACCGTCTTACAGTCCCAGAAATGAATGCCTTGTTACGCGATATGGAACGAACTGAGAGAAGTGGTCAATGTAATCACGGTAGACCGACTTGGACGCAAATGAGTATTGATCAGCTAGATAAGCTCTTTATGCGCGGACAATAGTTGATGTATTAATCCTAAGTTAAGGGGGGGAGGATTAAAGTTAAACTCTACAAATTATTAAAATAAAATGAATTATGTTTTCTTTTTGCAATAAAAGGCCTTTGCAAGAAATGCTTCTCCTTATTGGAAGCGGCATTACTTTCGTGGTCGTTTTAGCTTTTGCAATTTATCGATTCATCATTGGTGATTATTATGTAGGCACTCTCGATTTGATTATATCGATGGGTCTAATTGCTGCATTTGTTCAAGCTTGGCGTTCAAGAAAAATAGAAAACCTTAATGTTCTCATCGCAATGTTTGTAATGACTGGTGTTCTGGGAGTCATTTATCTAAAAACATCAGATATGATATTTTGGGCATACCCTGCGATTATAGCTGCTTGTTTTTTATTAAAATCTCATTATGCGGCAATATTGAATTGCGTCTTTATAGGTGTTGTAATTAGTATCTCTTTAAATAAAAGCCCTTCACCGGTAGGTTTTTACACAACATTGCTATTAGTCGGTATTTTTGGTTTTATTATTAGCGTTCGATCAGAAAAGCAAAATAAAAAATTAAGTAAGTTAGTCTCTGAAGACTCGTTAACTCATGTCAGTAATCGCCGTTCTTTTGACGAAAAAATAGAAGAAATATTGGCTTTAAATAAGCGTACAGAAATACCTGTTTGTTTGTTATTACTTGATTTAGATTACTTCAAGAAAGTTAATGACACACATGGGCATAAGCAAGGTGACAAGGTTTTATTCGATTTTGCTCAAACGGTAAAAGCGTTGATTCGAAATACAGATTATATTTATCGATTTGGTGGAGAAGAGTTTGTAGTAATCGCTACAAATTCGACATTAGATAACACGGGTAACTTTGCTGATAACATTCGCGAAACCATTCAAAGCACTCCAAGCCTATCTAAGTTTAATGTGACAGTATCCATTGGGGTGTCTGAAATCAAACAGACTGATGATGCAGACAGCTGGTTTCGTAGAGCTGATTTGGCATTATATGAATCTAAAGCAAAAGGAAGAAATAGGGTTTATCTTGCAGAACTAGACGATAGAGGCTTAGAACGTCTTAAGTTGGCAAGCAAAGTACAGAAAGTTAAGAAAAGTCGCTCTCCAATCATAAAGCATCAAAAAGATCCAAACTTAGTGAATAGTAATAACTATATCCCTGATGATGTTAATTATCAAAAGCCAAGCATTACTCAATAAATAAAAGATAGGGCGTAGATAGGCTAGTCCTGAAGTAGTTGATACTTTATCATTGTTAAATGAATCTCCCTCCCGCAATTTTCATTATTGGTCCAACCGCCTCTGGCAAAACAGGTTTGGCTATCAAATTAATGAAGCATTTTCCGATTGAAATTATTAGTGTCGATTCGGCATTGGTTTATAAAGATATGGACATTGGCACTGCCAAGCCTTCACCGATTGAGTTGGCTGAAGCACCCCATCGTTTGATCAGTTTTCTTGATCCTGCAAAAGCATATTCTGCAGCAGATTTTCGTAATGATGCATTAAAAGAAATGGCTGAAATAACAGCAGCAGGAAAAATCCCTGTCTTGGTCGGCGGTACTATGTTGTATTATCGAGCGTTAGAATACGGTTTAGCAATTTTACCTGAAGCAGATCCTAAGTTACGCGAAAAACTATCTGTAGAAGCAGAACAAATAGGCTGGGATGGTTTGCATCAGCGTTTAACAGAAATAGATCCTGCTTCTGGCACTCGTCTGCACCCAAATGATAAGCAACGTATTCAACGAGCATTAGAAGTATATGAACTCACCGGTAAATCTTTAACTGAGCATCAAATTGAACATCAACAAGACAAAGAGAATGCTCTACCTTATCGATTACTAAAAATAGCACTGATTCCTGAAGATCGAGAATGGATACGAGAGTTGGCAGATACTCGTTTTAGACAAATGCTTGAAGATGGTTTTATTGATGAAATGAAAGCCTTACATGCACGTGACGACTTAAATGCAGATTTACCTTCGATTCGTTGTGTGGGTTATCGACAAGCCTGGCAATATCTTGAGGGTGAATTGGATTATAATGAAATGATTGAACGTGCGGTGATTGCGACCAGACAATTAGCCAAACGCCAAATGACTTGGATGCGATCAGAAAAAAATATTACACCTTACGGCGCTAAAACTTATGAGTTGGATACTGTTGTAACAGATATTAAGCACTTTATTCAGCAATAAGCTCAAGTCTCATAGATGATTTACGCCTCTTATCGTTAATTGGGCAGAAAATAGGCATCATTTTTTACTTTTTGATTAAACCTGTTATTATCCCTTATTCTGTAAGGATGCAGAGTTGCTGTTCCCCCTTTAAGCTTAGTAGTGTTACTTTGTTGTTAGCAAAGCTTAAATTACAGCCCTAAATAATATATTAATAACCACAACCCAATAATAAATCAGGAGTAAACCATGTCGACAAAAGGGCATATGTTACAAGAACCCTTCCTAAACGCTTTACGTAAAGAGCGTATCCCCGTTGCAATCTATCTTGTGAACGGTATCAAACTTCAAGGTCACGTAGAATCTTTCGACCAGTTTGTAATTTTATTAGGAAGCACCGTAAGTCAACTCGTGTACAAACACGCTGTATCAACAATCGTTCCTTCTCGCCCGATTAAATTAACGGTAGAAGAAGAGTAAACAACTAGTTGGAATTATTTGACAAACTCAGTCAGGGTGAAACCCTGATTGAGAGTGCCATATTGGTACAAATCAAGTTTAACTCGAGAACTAGTTCTGGTCGTTCTGGCCAAGAACAACAAGATATAAACGAATTTACTGAATTAGTGCG
>CALISP010000140.1 GCA_938041705.1 uncultured Cocleimonas sp.
GCTGAAAATGGTCTTATTGCTGGTTTAAAAGCAAAAGTTAAAGCACTTGAAGCCGTTGATGTTAACTTCATCAAGTCTGACGACAATACTCCACTTTTACAGAAGATTAGTGGTTTAGAAGCAAAAAATTTAGCCATTCCAGTTTTGGAGTCACGGATTACAGAACTAGAATCAAAGGAACCTACTTTAGTTAAGAAAATTGGTGAGCTTGAAAAAGAGAATGGTTTAATTGCAGGTTTAAAAGCAAAAGTTGCAGCTCTAGAAGCGGTTGATGTTAATTTCATTAAACCTAAAGATGATTCTGCTCTGATGACACGCATAGGCGATCTTGAAAAAGAGAATGGATTAATTGCCGGATTAAAAGCAAAAGTTGCAGCTTTAGAAGCGGTTGATGTTAATTTCATTAAACCTAAAGATGATTCTGCTTTGATTACGCGTATAGGCAACCTTGAAAAAGAGAATGGTTTAATCGCAGGATTAAAAGCGAAAGTTGCTGCACTAGAAGCCGTTGATGTTAATTTCATTAAACCCAAAGATGATTCTGCTTTAATCAAACGCATAACTGATCTAGAGAAAGAGAATGGCTTAATTCCTGGATTGAAGGCAAAAGTAAAAGCCTTGGAAGGAATTGATATCAACTTCATAAGTGATTCTTCTGCTAGTACATCTAGTTCATCATCAATGACTACTATCCCTGAAGCTGCGAAACTGTATTTTGAGCCAGGAAGCTCGCGTTTCCCTACAGATGCTAGTCAGTCTATGGCTGATGTTATTGTTTATTTACGTTCTAATCCAAGTTCAAAAGTATCACTAGCAGGTTTTCATGATGCAACTGGTAATACTAACTGGAATCGCCGTTTAGCTATCAAACGTTCGAATCGAGTTAAGCAAATATTAGTTGAAGCAGGTATTTCTAATGACCGCATAAATGTGGAAATACCGACACAAACTTTGGGAACTGGTTCTCCTGAACAGGCACGACGAGTGGAAGTACAAATATCTAATTAAGTTTTATAGGTATTGATAACTAAGAGCATGTCTTTGGACATGCTTTTTTTTTGTCTAAGAAAGATACTTTCTTTTGTGAACAACAAAACCTATTAAAAGTAGGGGGGTGTCTTACTCATTAATATGTAAATCAATTAGCGGTGGCCGTATCTAATTTAAACTTTATTCAAATTAGATATTATAATTGAATCCATGGACCCTATTGTATTCGTATAGTCTGATATAATTTAAATTGATTTTTATAGGTAGGCTTGTTATCAAATCAGAACATACACAAAATTCACCCTGGATTAAAAGGGGGGTTTATCTCTCACTATTCGTAGGATTACTACTTTTATATCGTTACTTACCATTGGATGAATGGATAACGAGTTTTAGAATCTGGGTTAAAGAATTAGGCGCATTAGGTTGGATCATTTCGATCTTTGGTTATGCTTTAGCCAGTTTTATTTTGATTCCAGGTGCCTTACTAACCATCACAGCTGGTATTGCCTTTGGTTTATGGGGTTTCTTCATCGTTGTAATTGGCGCAACCATTGGTGCAGGTATGTCCTTTTTAGCCGCTCGTTATCTTTTTAGCAAGCCAGTTGAAAAATCACTCGGTCAAAAACCCTTATTTAAAGCATTAAATGAAGCTATTAAAGAAGAAGGATGGAAAGTAGTAGGACTAATGAGGTTTTCTCCTGCAATGCCTTTCAGTCTACAGAATTGGTTGTTTGGTGTGACTGCAGTAAAGTTCTTCCCTTATTTAATAGCAACGTTTTTTGGCATCATGCCAGGTACGCTTTTGTATGTATGGATAGGTTCAATTGGTGGAAGTGCAGCTGCAGGCGCAGAGACATCAACTGCAAAATATATTTTCTTAATTGTAGGCATTATTGCTACATTAGCTGTAACAATTCTTATCGGTAGAAAAGCTAAAGAAAAATTAAAAGTTCACGGGCTTGATGAGGAGTGATTTTTATAATGCTCTTATTCACAAATAAACATCTAAAAATAAAATAGTTTCGTACATCTTATTTAAACTCATTAAATCTTTATATCTTTTTAGTAGATAAAACTCATTATGAACAAATTTGAAGACTACCTTGTAACGGCAAAAGGCGAAAAACGTGCTTTTGTCGATATGCATCAACTTTCAACGCTTTGGTTGAATACAGGCACTTTATGTAATATTACCTGTGGTAATTGTTACATTGAATCCTCTCCTAAAAATGATGCTTTGGTCTACATGACGCACCAAGAAGTTTGTGTTTTTCTAAACGAAGTTCGTGATGAAAAGATGGGTACTACTGAAATTGGAATTACGGGTGGCGAGCCGTTCATGAACCCTGACATCATGCCTATTATGGAAGAATGCTTAAGCAGGGGGTTTACTTTAGTTATGTTGACTAATGCTATGCGTCCAATGATGAGACACAAAGATGATCTGCTAGCGTTAAATGAAAAGTATAGAGACTCGCTCACAATGCGCGTATCAGTCGATCACTTTAACCCTAAACTGCATGAAGAAGAACGCGGTGAAGGCACTTTTGATATCACTCTTAAAGGTCTGGTATGGCTTTCTGAGAATGATTTTGATATGAATATTGCAGGCAGAACAAGATGGGGTGAAACAGAACCTGAATTGCGTGAAGGTTATGCTCAATTTTTTAAAACTCACAATATTAAAGTCGATGCTGACGATCCAATGAAATTAGTGTTGTTTCCTGAGATGGATGAAAAGGCCGAAGTTCCAGAAATTACGACTGACTGTTGGGGGATATTAGATGTAAACCCTGAAGCGATGATGTGTGCTAATTCTCGAATGGTTGTTAAACGCAAAGGCGCAACTAAACCAGCCGTTATAGCCTGTACTTTATTGCCTTATGAAGATGAATTTGAATTTGCTTCTACCTTAAAAGAGAGTAGCGATCGCGTATATTTAAACCATCAACATTGTTCTAAGTTCTGTGTATTAGGTGGTGGTTCTTGTGTCGCTAAAGATGCTTAATCCAGTCTTTTAATTTCTGTTGGTTATCATTTAAGTTATTGGGCATTTCACTTAGCATTTTTTCAAGATCAGACTCAGTATCAACATCAGTTAATGTCATTAAAAGATGAGGTGACGAGTCTAGTTTTTTGATTAGTATTTCTCTAGTTTGCTCATGGCTCCAAGGTGTATCTGCCCAGACTTCAGGTGAAATTTTGCAACGTCCACCTAGTAAGTAATAACCTCCATCATCTGCTGGGCCTATTACATAGTCATGGTGCTGTAGTTGAATGATACTTTCCTCAACAATATCTTTAGAAAGCTGCGGTGCATCTCCACCAACCAATATAACAGCGTCATGTTTTTCTAAGAGTTCATTGTAAACAGAGCTTTGCCGATCACCTAAATTTCCATTTCCTGTATGTAGCTTATCAAAATCACTCCATAATGAATCATTTAAGCCTGCTTCCTCACCAATTGCCCAGAAGGGGATGATATCAATTTCATTTAAAGTACAGACAATTGATTTGAGACTTAATCTATAAAAATCTTCAGCTGCTTGCTGACCGATTGATGCAGCAAGGCGAGTCTTTAAAGGTGACAACCCTGGCGTTTTTACAAATATTGCGATAGCTACTTTCATATTTTTTTACGCAGTAATTCATACATAATTAACCAATGCGAAAGCGTGGTTTTTATCCATCCTTGCGTGTGGTACTTTCTGGCATTGCTGATGATGGTTGAGGTGGTGGAAATAATATCAATATTGAGATGCTTGGCCTTTCTTATAAATAATAAATCTTCGCCGTAGGGAGTATCTTCTGGGTAAGCACCAATCAGTTTGAATTGTGTTTTTGATACGCACAACCCCTGGTCTCCATAAGGTAATTTAAACCAAGAAGATCGTAAATTAGCCCAACTGGCATTCCATGCACTCAATCCAGCATTCTTAAATACCAATTCAAAGTAGTGGACTGCGTTTGGGTGTTTATCGATTGATTTAATAAGAGTATTAACGTTGTTTTGATTAATGCGGCTATCTGCATGCAGAAACCACAAAAACTCGCGAGATGCTTTACTAGCACCATCATTCAAGCTTTTTGCGCGACTGCCTTCTGAAGACAGAATGATTTCTGCTCCAGAGTTTTCCAAATCTTTTAACAAGATATTTAGTTCTGTTTCTTGATTCCAAACAGGAATGATTACGCTGACCTTATTAAGGCTACCTTTAAGCACGTAATATATTTAACCATTCTTTCTGTTCTTCAGTTAATGCTTCATCAGGTGTTAAAATAGACATTTGTAAGCTATGTCGAATGCTTTCTGGAGTCTCTGTAAAGGGTTCTTTTAAAAGCTCCGTAAGTAGATTTTTAGCTTTCTCTAAAGCACTGCCATAAACTTCAAAAAACTTTTCCACACTGACATGTTGGTTAGGGTCTTCCATCCAACAGTCATAGTCAGTAACTAAACAAACCGTACAATATGCCAATTGAGCTTCACGAGCTAAAAAGGCTTCAGGAACATTGGTCATTCCGACTAAATCACATTTAGCTTGATCTCTTAAAAAGAAACTTTCAACCTGTGTTCCCAATCGAGGCCCCTCTACACAGCCATAAGCTTTTTCACTATGAATGTCTTGCTCGATTCGTTTAGCAGCCGCTTGAATATCAGCACTTAAAGATGGGCAAACTGGGTAAGCCGTAGATACATGAGCTGCGATCCCATTACCAAAAAAAGTAGCGTTACGTTTGCCTCGCGTATGATCAAAATATTGTGAGGCAATCGCAAGGTCGCCAGGCTTAATTTCTTTACGCAAACTACCTGCAGCCGAAACACCAAAGAGTCTTCGTGCACCTAGTTTTTTTAAAGCAAAAATATTAGCTCGATAATTAACCTCATGCGGTAAATATTGGTGTCCTTTTCCATGACGAGCTAGAAAAAGAATATTTTGATCAGAATATTTGCCTTCAATTATGGGAGCAGAAGGTTTGCCAAAAGGTGTTTCAATATCATGTTCTTTAATGATTTCTAAGCCATCTAAGGCATACAAACCTGATCCACCAATAACTCCGAGCATACTCTTTCCCTTAACTGTTTCGATACTTTAACTAGATGATTTTTTTAAAAAGGAAGCTTTTTTAAAAGACCTACAATGAATCTAGTTCTATCACTGAATAACGATGGTGTAAACCACGAACCCGCAACGCGTTTACTGATTTCACCAAAAGTAGGATAGGGTGCAATGATACCTGTTAGGTCTTTTAACTTCATACCTTTAGTAATTGCTAGTGACCAGATACCGATAAGCTCACCTGCATGAGGTCCAACAATAGCTGCCCCTAGAATCTTACCGTTATTACATACCGTAATTTTAATTAATCCTGCAGTATGTTTTTCACATTGAGCACGATCATTTTCTTCAAACGGCCAGCTTATCGTCTTTATTTTTGATTCGCCATGTTTCTCAAGTGCTTCAGCATGTGTTAGCCCAACATTAGCCAATTCAGTATCAGTATAAGTAACCCAAGGCAAAGCAGAATAGTCAACTTTGGCTGGCATTTTGAATACAATATTACGGATAATAATACCTGCATGATAACCCGCAATATGAGTAAATTGCGGACCACTCGCTACGTCACCTGCAGCAAATATATGTTTCTGTGAAGAACGTAAACGAGCGTCAGTCTTTATACCTCTTCGATCAAAATCAACATTCGCTTTTTCTAAATCTAATTTATCACAATTAGGTTTTCGACCAGCTGCAACAAGTAAATGAGAGCCTTTAATTTCAGTAGTAGTTCCATCTTTTTCTATATAAACGGTAACACCATTCTTTGTATGTTCTATAGATTTAACGGCAGATTTTTCGTAAAGGTCGATATCTTTAGAGATTAAGTCTTGGCGTAACACTTCAACTAGTTCTGGGTCATCATTAGATAGAATAGTAGCCATATCAATGATACTGACATTACAACCTAAGCCTTTATGCGCCTCGGCCATTTCAACACCGATTGGGCCACCACCGATAACAATAAGATGATCTGGTTTTTCTTGTAAATCAAAAATATTCTCATTAGTGAATACTTTATCAATTTCTATTCCTGGAATAGGTGGAACAAATGCACGCGCACCTGTTGCAATAACAAAGTTTTTCGCTGAAATCTTATGCTCACCAGCCTGAACTGTATTAGCATCTAAAAATGTAGCTGCCTCACGAATGACAGTAGCTCCTAACTCTTCAAAACGTTCTTGCGAGTCATGCGGTTCAATAACTTTGATGACGCTGGATACATGTTTTTTTACTGCAGCAAAATCTACTATAGGTTCTTGAGATTGAATTCCATATTTGTCACTGGTTCGAAAATTCTGTGCTACTTTACCAGCCTTTAAAAGTGCTTTCGAAGGTACGCAACCTGTATTTAAACAGTCGCCACCCATTTTATCTTTCTCGATTAAAACTGTTTTGTAACCTAATTGTGCTGCACCAGCGACGAGACTTAAACCTGCTGAACCCGCACCAATAACGCATAAATCAAAATGTTGAATGTTGCTCATAATTCTTACCGCTACCTTATCGTTATTGTTTGTTTAAAGACCAATCATAATCGAAAAAACCGATTTTAGTGCTGTCATTCACAGTTTGTTTTTTATAGGTTTGAAGCCATTTATTAACATTGCCACCATTAAAGTCTTCTGCGAACCAATCCATAACTTTGGATACTTTTACTGCTTTAGCTCCATTAGTACTTTTAAAGCCTTTAGTCGTATTACTTAGTGTTAGATTAACTTGATGTTGAAGCTGTGCATTAAGTTTATTGGCACGATAAGCTTCTTTACGTAAATCGGGACATGACTTTGCTGCACAGTTAATCGCAAAATGAATCCTAGGGTCATTTAACTTGCGAATAATGCCATGTTCAATGCCGTCTAAAGTCAGAGTTTTACCATTAACTTTCCAGCTAAAGCGTTTCCAAGGGTTCTTAAATAGGCTTCCTAAGTTTTTAATACTTTCAGTTTCTTTTTCACGTGTAATTAAATCAATGGTTAATACATTATATGCATTAATCCAATAAGCCAGTTTCTGATCTTTAGATTTTAATGTATTTGCATTTGTCTTGAGTATTTCATCTCTAACTTTTAAATGACGTTGATCCTTAGCCCAAGCTGTATAATTCACGGCATTATATTGAATGCCAGATTGAGTGACTGTTTTCACATGGCTTTTTAATAAGCCATCTAAATCACTCTCATAAGCATGTGCGTTAAATGAGAGTTGAAATAAAGCTAATAGTATTAATATTTTTTTCATAATTGAGTTTCTATAATTTAACAAAGGTGTTTATCTAATGATTCATACATACGCACAATCAGACAGAATAGATGAGTAATAGTTACATTTTTTCTAGCTTTTATTGTTTAAGATAATTAATGTTAAGCTAGTACTGAGTTTTATAACGTTATAAATAATAAATGCGTTAGTAAGCGATAAGGTAAATGACAGTAATCTAGATTATGAAAATAAAAATAGTGAATATTATTCTGATAAACGCAGTTATGTGTAGGTTTATAAAGACAGAAAGTTCGATAGCTTGTTTACTTGAAAATTTAATTTGTAGGCTTAAAAATAGCCTTAAATGTTCTTATGTTTGATTCTATAATTAATGCCGAAGGCTCTTGGCGCTTAGGTATATTTGTTCTATTGCTTGTTATTCTCTCACTTTGCGAGCTAATTTCTCCTCGACGGAAAAAGCAAAAAACTGGCCTCAATAAATCTCTTAAAAACCGTCGACTGAATAACGTTGCCATTGTAATCATTGATACAGTACTTGTTCGTTTTTTAGTGCCATTGTTGCCGGTAGGCGCAGCATTGTATGCTACTCAGAATTCATTGGGTTTATTTAACGTTATCGAACTCCCGATGTGGATTGTTATTCTATTTTCACTCTTGATCTTAGATTTAATTATCTATTTTCAACACAGAATTTTTCATGTAATACCATTGTTTTGGCGTTTGCATCGTATGCATCATACTGATATTGAATTCGACTTCACGACAGCTATTCGATTTCATCCCATTGAAATAATGCTTTCAATTTTATTGAAGCTAATAGTGGTTTTATTGCTAGGTGCGCCAGCAATTGCTGTTCTTATATTCGAGATTTTACTTAGCTCCACTGCATTGTTTAATCACAGTAATATCAATATACCCAAACCAATAGATAAACTATTACGCTGGTTCATAGTAACGCCAGATATGCATCGTGTGCATCATTCTGTGCATCGGGATGAGACGGATAGTAATTTTGGTTTTAACATACCTTGGTGGGATCGGTTTTTTGGAACCTATTGCGACCAGCCTAGAGATGGCCATCTTGAAATGTCTATTGGAATAGAAGAGTTTCGTTCAGAAAAAGATACACGTATTGATCAACTTCTTATTCAGCCATTTAAATCAAAATAGCAACAATGAACGTATTACCTAGTTTTAAGTTGAGTAATATTAAAATCAACTAGCTTTGCATAAATGCCAACTACGTTTTTTTCAAAACAAAAACGTGTTGTTAGTCAAAAGTAGGGGGGTGTCCTTTATTAGAATTTATTAGTAGATTCTACTTCAATCTAAAAACATCCCCGCAACGACTGTCCTATCCTCTGCCATTAAAATATTAAAGGTACGACAGGCAGCTTGAGTATCCATAATTTCATAGCCAATTTGTTCTTTAGCTAATCGTCTCAAT
>CALISP010000141.1 GCA_938041705.1 uncultured Cocleimonas sp.
TCGTTCACCGATTGCAAATAATGAAAGTTTTGAAAGATGGAAAGAAGACGGTGAAAAAGATTTAGCTACCGTTGCAAATGAGTACTATAAAAAGCAATTAGCGGAGTATGAATTACCACCATTAGATCCTGAGATTGATGCGGCTCTCTTAGCATTTATTAAAGAGAGAAAAGAGTCATTCCCAGATATGAATTACTAATCATAAAAGTACTAGGCATTGAAGGGTATCTAAATAGGCATTTAACGCCTATTTAGATATTTCAATTATTTGGAGTTAAGTTATGTCGCTTAGCAAAGAGCAGATAGAGCACTATCGTGAACATGGTTGGATCGCGCCCATAGATATTATGAGCGAAGACGAGGCGACCGCGATTAAAGTAAAACTGGAAGGAGCAGAAGCGAAATATCCTGATCAGTTGAAAGCTCAAAACCGAAATAATCCGCATATATCATTTCCCTTTATTGCGGACTTAGCTTTTAACAAAAAAATCGTATCAGCCGCTGCTTCTTTGATTGGTGAAGATATTTCTTTATGGAGTTCGGTTCTTTTTGCCAAAGATCCAAATTCGAGCTCTTATGTCAGTTGGCATCAAGACGCAACTTATATGGCGATGAAGTCTGATAATCATGTCACTGGTTGGTTTGCGTTAACTCATAGTGAAGTAGAAAGTGGGTGTGTTGCTGTAATACCAGAAACGCATCATGATGGTATCGTTGTGCATAAAGATACCTTTGGTAATGACAATATCCTTACTCGCGGACAAAAAATTGAGAATATTGATGCATCAAAAGCAATTAATTTAATATTAAAGCCGGGGCAAATGTCATTTCATCACCCTTGGCTGGTACATGGTTCATTACCAAATCGAAGTAACTATCGTCGTATAGGAATCGCACTACAAACTTATATGAGCCCTGAGGTTCGCCCAACTCGTGGAGAACATCACGTGATGCATATTCAGGGTACAAAACCGATTCAAGATTTTATTTCAGTACCACGTCCAAACGAAGAATGCTCAGATGGAAACATAAGAGCTCGTGAAGCAGCCAATAAAGCTTTTTCTGATGTACTTTATCAAGGAGCTAAGATTAGAAGGAGGTTATAGTCTATAGTTTCTCGTACTAGTATCTCAAGAAGTAAGGTTTAAATGACAAATCGTCAATCGAACATCATATTTTATAGCGTTATATCTATAATAATTTACGCACTAATAATAAATTATACTCATCCAGAATTTTATGAAAATTTCTCAAAAAGTAAAGATGAGCTTTCAATAAAAGAGTCGATGGATAAGGGAGAATATAATATCGCCCTAACGATTTATCAAAAAATTGAACAAGAAAGAATAGATAGTAATAACGAAAATAACGTTGAAACTGCAACTGTTTATGAAGATATGGCACAACTATATTCTTTACTTGGCAATAAAATAGAAGAAAAAAATTACTATTTGAAATCTATCGATATCAAACAGAACTTGAAAAAAGTAGACGTATTCAGCTTTGCTGAAACTTATTCAAAATTGGGCGCAATTGCTGAAAAAGAAACACAATACGATCAAGCGCAAGTGTTTTATGAAAAGTCATTATTGAAGCGATTAGGTAATACCGAAAAAGAAGAAGATGAAGGTATGATTGATGGTATGCATCAAAGCCGACAAAGGTATATGAGATTAAATAATGAAGGGACAATTGATGTATTTAAAAAATTAGGAGCAATACACACAATAAAAAAAGAAAACGATATTGCAAAAAAATATTATGAAAGGGCTTTAACTGCAAGCAATTTAACTTTTGGAGAAGAAGACAATAAAACCTTAGAAATAAAAAAGACAATGAAGCGTTTGGGATATTAAGAATGAGTATTTAAAGAGCTGTTAAGTTATCAAAATACAACTCTATGAAATGCTATTCACTATATTTAAATATTTACTTAAACTGTTTTTTAATAGAAAAACATATATTTATTAGTATAAGAATTTAGGTAGAATGATTAGGGTTATTCAGTTTTTGAAGGGGTTATTTGATGAACAGCACAAGATTTATAAGTAAAACTACCATTCTTATGGGATTTTTATTGGTAGCTTCAGGAGTATTTAGTTTTGCCTTTGCAGACTATTCAGTTCCGGTCAGCCATTCGCATAATGGTCGAGAACATAGTCATCAATTACCTAAAGAAGGAGTCTTTCATCGCCATGGTATCGGCCAGATAGGCAAACCAACTCAAGCACAAAATCAATCTCAAAATAAGGTGATTTACAGTAGCAGTACAACTATTCCGAATAATACTAATAACAGTACAAGTAATCAGACAACAACGACTTATAAGCCACCTAAGCCGAATACTTATAGAAGCCCTAATGTGGTTACTATCGATCCAAGCATACATACTCACGCAGGACGAGAGCACAAACATCCTCTACCAAATCAAGGTGTTTATCACCGTCATGGCGCTAATGGTGCAACTGGTCAGCGAGTAATTAATAATCGTTCTAGTAATGTTGTTTATGATGATATTGAAAAGGCTCCTAGCTATGGCTCAAGTAGGACTAGAACAGCAAATAATGGTTCTTTAGTTAATGGAAATACTTCAAATAATAGAGCTATTAATAATCAGAATAGATCAGGTTCTAAGCACTGGAATAATGCAAGAGGGCTTAGTAAATTTGTTAAAGGTTCGACACGATGTCGTCCAGGCTCTAAGTATTGCAATGTCTGTGCGGTAAATGTTCAACAACAATTTCAAAAAGCAGCCACAAAACAGATTAATTGGAGTAGAAAGCGTTGGAATTTCACTTGGCCACAAGGCTACCCACCACAAAATGTTCGGCCATTAGATGTATTTGATGGTGATCCTAAATATGCATTAGGTATACCGGATACGCATGTACAAGGTTTCGTGCGTACTAATTCTAATCTATTCCCTTATGCAGGAAGTCATAGTCATAAACGCAAAGGTGGTATTTTTGTAATAAAACAAGGTGCTAATGGCGAACAATTCTTATCATCGTTACATCAAACTTCAGGTAGACACCCAAGTGGAGTGCAGGTGATTGGTCGATACTTGATTTATGGAGAAGGTTCGCGTTTGTTTTTTAAAGATATTAATAGCCAAAACCAAGACTATGATATCCGTCTGGTTGCGCCTAATGCTCAGTTTGGCGGTGGTTTAGGTATTATAAAGTTAGCAAGAGATAATCACTTGCTCATTACTACAGGTCCCGGTGGGCAAAAATCAGGAACTCGTTTTAATCGTTTTTATCATTTGAAAAGTGTAAATGGTCGTCCAGTTTCATTGAGTTTTATTAATGAATCAACAACTAAAAAACCTCAACAATGGCCTAATATTTTTAACTACTCAGAGAATATGTCATTGATTACTGAATGTGGCACAGGTGATGTTTATTCAGTTCACACCACTGGTGATGAGCAAGGAATTTCTGCAATATCTGGTAAAGGTTATTGGCGTTTATCTAAATTAGTCAGCAACGGTAAAGCCTTGGGATTAACAGCAGTTAATGGCTTTACAACTGGACAGGATATGAAACGTTGTAATGTTCGTGCTTCCGCAACCGTTAATGTCAACCCTCAAAATCGTTTGGAATTTGTTTGTCATGGGTATGCTAAAGACCCTGATGGTTCAGGATTTAATGTGTTAGGGAAATCTAGCAGAAACCGAGATAAATTTTATTACAATGTAGGTGTTGTTCGTTAGTCTATAAGTTATTACATATACCTAAAGAGCCACTTTAAGTGGCTCTTTTTTATTTATTTAAGATTATTTTAATATTTATCTTAAGACTTAGAGAATTATTGTGAGTCGTCGCAAAAATTCTAAAAAGAGACGGCTTGGTGTCTTTTTTTTATAGTCACTCTGGTACTGTGTTATCGTGATAAATATGTACCATAATCGCTTTTTTATATGTTTATTTGTAAATGCTTTTTGGATAAGAAAATTACTATAAAAGCATAAGTATTCTTTACTTTTATAAGAGCACTTCATTCCATAGTATTAGATTTATTTACAGATAGATTTTATTGTTATTTTTTTGCATTTAACTAAGTTATGATTTGGTTAAACTTAATACCATTGATAAACACAACCCTCGGAGCATTCATTAATGTTTTCTAAAGATATGACCATTGCTAGTTACGATTCAGAGTTATCTAGCGCAATTTCCGCTGAAATCCAACGTCAGGAAGATCACATAGAGTTGATCGCTTCTGAAAACTACACTAGTCCGCGTGTTATGGAAGCACAGGGTTCAGTTTTAACCAATAAATATGCTGAAGGCTATCCAGGGAAGAGATACTACGGTGGTTGTGAATTTGTCGACATTGCAGAACAACTTGCTATTGATCGTGCTAAAGAGTTATTTGGTGCTGATTATGCAAACGTACAACCTCATTCAGGATCATCTGCGAACCTCGCAGTCTATATGGCTTTATTAGAGCCAGGTGATACTGTGTTAGGCATGTCACTAGCTCATGGTGGTCATTTAACTCACGGTTCACATGTAAGTTTCTCAGGTAAAGTCTACAATGCTGTGCAGTATGGTATCGATGAAGATGGCATTATCGACTACGAAGAAGTAGCAACTTTAGCGCGTGAACACAAACCGAAAATGGTTATTGCTGGTTTCTCTGCATACTCACAAGTCATTGATTGGCAGCGTTTTCGTGATATTGCAGACGAAGTTGGTGCTTACTTGTTCGTTGATATGGCTCACGTTGCTGGACTAGTTGCAGCAGGTGTATATCCATCTCCAGTACAAATTGCTGATGTTTGTACATCGACTACACATAAAACATTACGTGGTCCACGTGGTGGTATCATTGTTGCTAAAGCTAACCCAGAAATTGAGAAGAAACTTAATTCATTAGTTTTTCCTGGTACTCAGGGTGGTCCTTTGATGCATGCCATCGCTGGTAAAGCGGTAGCATTTAAAGAAGCATTAGAGCCAGAATTTAAAACTTATCAACAGCAAGTTGTTAAGAATGCTCAGGCGATGGCAAATACATTTATGGAACGTAAATTCAATATCGTTTCAGGCGGTACCGAGAATCATTTGTTCTTACTTGATCTTATCGACAAAGGCCTAACGGGTAAAGTTGCTGATGCAGCATTAGGAAATGCTCACATTACTGTGAACAAAAATTCAGTACCGAATGATCCTCAGTCACCATTTGTAACAAGTGGTTTACGTATTGGTTCACCTGCAATAACAACACGCGGTTTTAATGAAGAAGATAGTGCGCAATTAGCACATTGGATTTGTGACGTGTTGGAATCAATAGCGAAAGACGAAAATGATGTTTCTGTTATTAACGAAGTGAAAGCTAAAGTTACTGAAATCTGTCAACGTCTCCCTGTTTATAAATAAGCTAATACAAGTATAAAAGGAGACTTAACTTGCATTGCCCTTATTGTGGTCATGATGATACGCGAGTCGTAGATTCGAGGTTAGCTAATGAGGGCGATCAAGTTAGGCGCCGCAGAGAATGTGCATCAGAGACTTGTAAAGAGCGGTTTAGTACTTTCGAGTATGCTGTTTTTAACATGCCGCCAGTAGTTAAATCTGGTGGGGAAAAACAAGCTTTTAATGTTCATAAACTTCGCGGCGGTTTGATGCGTGCTACACAAAAGCGACCGGTTGATGCAAAGTCAATCGATCGTGCTGTATTGGAAATTCAGAAAAAAGTCTTAAATTCAGATAGTAATGATATAACTTCTAGTGTTATTGGTGAATTTGTAATGGAAGAGTTACGTAAAATGGACGATGTAGCTTATATTCGTTTTGCTTCTGTTTATCGAGACTTTAATGATATCGGAGAATTTATTGATGCCATTGAAGGTCTTGAAAATAGTCCAACTCCAGAGTTAAAGAAGCGTCAGCATAAGTTACCTGGTTCTTAAGCCTATCTAGTGTTTATTCAGTAGTTTTAGCTTTCTTTAAAAATACCGGCCTATAAATACTTGTCTATACTCATAACATGAACTCTCAAGCTACAGATCAAAACTACATGGCTCGTGCCATTCAATTGGCTAAAAAGGGTCATTTCACCACTCACCCCAACCCTCGTGTGGGTTGTGTAATTGTGAAAAACAATCAGATTATCGGCGAAGGTTATCATCTTGTAGCGGGTCAACCCCATGCCGAAGTTAATGCGCTTTCGTCTGTGAAGCCAACTAATGCTAGCTTAATTGAAAATGCAACTGCATACGTGACACTTGAACCTTGCTCACATATTGGTAAAACGCCACCCTGTGCTGATGCTCTTGTTAATTCCGGCGTAAAAAGAGTTGTCGTTGCGATGCTAGATCCTAATCCTCAAGTATCTGGTCGTGGAGTAAAAACATTATTAGATGCCAATATTGATGTAAGCGTTGGTATATTAGAGGAGCAATCACGTGCATTAAACCCTGGTTTCATTAAACGTATGGAAAAAAATAGACCCTTTATACGAGTTAAAATGGCGATGAGTTTAGATGGTAAAACGGCAATGTCATCTGGTGAGAGCCAATGGATAACTGGCAGTGAGGCACGTCAAGATGTGCAACGTTTACGTGCTCAATCCGATGCTATTTTAACAGGCACGGGTACAGTAATAGATGATGATCCTTCATTGAATGTACGCTTAAAACCCATTGATCTAGGGTTTGAAGAGGATCAATTTGAATCTTGTCGTCAACCATTAAGGGTAGTGTTAGATTCCCATTTAAGAATACAAAGTTCTGCGAAAATGTTGTGTCTACCAGGAGATACCTTAATCTACACCTGTAATGGCGATAACGATAAAATTAAAGAATTAAGTCAATCTGGGGCAGAAGTTAAAGTACTAACCACCAGCCATATATCATTGCATGATGTCGTCTCTGATTTAGCAGCTCGTGAGATCAATGAAGTCCATGTTGAGGCTGGAGCTACATTATGTGGCGCATTATTATCAGAGCAGCTTGTCGATGAAATCATTATATATATGGCTCCCACAATATTAGGAGGCGATGCCAAAAGTTTGTTTAATCTACCTGCATTGCAACTTATCAAAGACAAAATAGATTTAGATATAAAGGATATTCGCGCGATAGGTAAAGATTGGCGCATTACTGCAATTCCAAACTTTTAAAACATGTAAAGATCACTTTGAATAAGATTAAAAACCTTGTAAAAGTGGGGAGGTGTCTTACTCTTAATTATATTAGTAAGTATTTGAATTAAATATAAATTCATAATCATATTTCTAATAACTTCACATCATTGCGTGACTATTTAGTATAAGTTAAATACACTCTGGCTATTGTAGCTTAGATCATAAAAATTAAGGATTATCCATGGATAACAGCAAAGTTTACGCCGATTTACTAACTAACCTTGGTGAAGATATAAAACGTGATGGTTTATTAAAAACCCCTACACGCGCGGCTAAAGCTATGGAATTCCTAACCAAAGGTTACGAAGAGAAGCTTGAAGATATAGTTAATAATGCTGTATTCGACTCTGATAACGATCAGATGGTTATCGTTAAAGATATTGAAATGTACTCATTGTGTGAGCATCACTTATTACCTTTTGTAGGAAAAGCGCACATAGCTTATTTACCACAGGGTAAAGTAATTGGCTTATCAAAGTTGGCTCGCATTACTGATATGTATGCACGTCGATTACAGATACAAGAAAACTTAACTAAACAAATAGCTGAGGCAGTTCAAGAAGTAACAGGTGCACGAGGTGTTGCTGTTGTAATAGAAGCACAACACTTTTGTATGATGATGCGTGGAGTGCAGAAACAAAACTCATCAACTATTTCATCAATGATGCTTGGCACATTCCGTGAAGATCCACGAACTCGTGAAGAGTTTTTGAATCTGATTTCAAAATAAATAAAAAAGTCAGTATCTTTGTAGGTAGCTCTTTTGAATAAAAATGTATTCAAGGAATGCCGTGAATTACTCTAGATAATTAGCTAAGAAAGTAACAGCAAACAAGCTAAGAATATCAAGTTTCGGTTAAGTTAAAATAATAGCTTCTGTAAGATGAATAAATTAAGTAAAAAGTAGGGTTCTTTCTTACTATTCAGATAGTAGTAAACCTACAATTCAAACGCTGCACAAAATCTCCATATATCATTCCTGGTTTTTGCATTTCAAGTTGCTTTAATAGCTTCCATGAAAACATTAAAAGACATAACACTCCCGACAAAAACACCATCAATCATTCGTTCGATTTTATCGTTTACGATTAAGACTATTTTCTTTTTTATGGTGATATTTAGTTTTGGTTTTATCCTCCCCGAAAAAAACCAAATACCTGTGCAAGGCGCTTCAGTTCATGATTGGAATCCTGAATCCTTTTGGTACTTCCCATGGGGTCGTTCACGTGTCCATCGTGGTTTGGATATTTTTGCACAACAAGGAACTCCTGTGGTTGCGCCCACAGGAGGCTTTGTTTTATTTAGCGGAGAAATTAAAATGGGAGGGAATGTAGTTTTTATGATTGGTCCTAAATGGCGTTTTCATTATTTTGCTCATTTGGATAAAGTCGATTCAAAAGTTAAGGCTCACCGTTTTGGTTTTGTAGATGCGGGTCAACAAATAGGTACCGTTGGCACTAGCGGAAATGCTAAAGGTAAACCACCTCATCTGCATTATTCTATACGCAGTTTATATCCTCAACTTTGGCATTATAAACCCAATACAATTGCAGCTTGGGATCGTCTGTATTTTGTAAACCCTGACTCGTTCTTACGTAGCTAATAGTCATATACTTGGCTAATGGCTTTTTACGCAGTTATTCTGCATGTTATATTCAAACTAATTCAGATAAGAAATAACCATGACTCAAAAGAAAATACTCGTTGTTGATGATGATCCACATATTCGCGAAGTAATTAGTTTTGCTTTAGAGAAAGCAGAGATGTTAGTAACTTTAGCGAATGATGGCAAACAAGCCTTAAAGCATTTTGAAAAAACAGATATTGATCTAATCATATTAGATATTAATATGCCTGAAATGGATGGACTAGAATGTTGTCGCGAACTTCGCAAAACTTCAAATGTACCTATTCTATTTTTGTCTTCGCGGGATGATGAGATTGATCGTATTCTTGGTCTAGAAATAGGTGGAGATGACTATGTCACGAAGCCTTTTAGTCCTCGTGAGCTGGTTGCTCGTGTGAATGTGATCTTAAAACGTACTCAGGGAAACATCTCGAACAGCGATAAGGAAGCTATATTATTTAAGCATGGCAAACTTCATTTAGATAGCGAACAACATTCAGTCTGGTGGAATGAAAAATCAGTATCTTTAACAGCAACTGAATTCGCAATGTTGGCGCAATTGCTCAAACACCCTAAAAAAGTATTCAGCCGTGATGCCATTATGCAAGGCTCATATCAATACAATGTCTATGTAAGTGATAGAACGATTGATAGCCATATCAGACATATTCGCTCAAAGTTTTCAGAAGTAGGCTGTGAGAAGGTAATCGAGACACAACATGGCGTTGGTTATCGCCTAAGTAGTTGTGAATAAAAATTGTGAGTAATTATATAAATGATGTGTGTGATTAAAAATGAATGAAACTAACCAATCACAACGACTAAATAACACATGCCAATAGATGCTCAACAACGTGTGAGAAAACTCTTTAGTCTACGTGTGATTCTTCTGATGGTCATGCTTTCTGTATTACTTTTACCTCTAGGCAGTTTGTACTTTTTCCGCTTTTATGAGAATGTCTTAGTGCAGAAAACAGAGGTGGAGTTAATTACTCAATCTGCAGTTTTGGCCTCCGTTTACCGAGAATTGATTGGTAAAAATCAAACGGCAGCAACAGGTATCTATAATCCAATTGAGCCACAATTAGATCTAGCCAAACACAAAGTTCTGCCACGCCGACCTAATGCCTATATTGATCAACGCTATAATAAACTATGGGATTACAGTAATGATCAGTTAGCAGGCATGAATATGAATAATATCTTGCTAAACACTCAAGAAGTCACTCTGGCGGGTATTCGAATTCTAAATAAACAGGGTGTTGTAGTTGCGGGAAGTGCAGAACTTAATATGTCGATGGCACATATCATTGAAGTAAAAAAAGCCTTACAGGGTGAATATGTTGCAGTGCTGCGCGAACGAATCTCTGATGAACCCACACCGTCAATTGCATCATTGAGTCGTGGAACGGGAATCCGAGTTTTTGTAGCATTTCCTATTATTAATCAAGGAAAAGTTGAAGGCGTGGT
>CALISP010000142.1 GCA_938041705.1 uncultured Cocleimonas sp.
CATCACGATAGGTCGTGGAATCACTATTCATCGAACTGATTGCCCTAATATTGATGAAGATAATCTTGGTCCCGAAAAATCATCTCGGTTAGCTGAGGCAAGTTGGGGAACTGAAACAACTGCATATACTGTAGATATTCAGGTAATAGGGTTTAATAAACCAGGCTTAATAAGTGATGTGGCTCAGGTACTGGCAAAAAGTCAGATTAATGTAGTAAACATAGCTACCTGCAGGGGGAATACTGAATTGATCTCTATTTTAAGTATTGCCATTCAAATTGAGAATACAGTGCAGTTATTTGAGGTTCTTGAAAAAATAGCACAGCTGCCGAATGTAATGGATGCCAAGCGAGCAAATTAGTAGTCTTCCTAGTTACTATAAATCTCTATAGAAAATGTAGTCATGAACTTTGTGTTTATAGTTATTTACCTATAAAATCTTCCGGCTGAATGAACAAAGGTATAAGCCGAGTATTTATACTAATATTAATATAATCAATTTTGAAGTATTGAAAACTATGAAAAATATTATACATGCCCTAATTATTAGCTTTGCATTAGTCAGTTTGAGTGCTTGTTCAATAGTACCTGGCGTACCGGGTCTCAAAACAAACTCCTCTAGATATGCCAAGCCACAAAAAGAGGGTGTGGATTATAAGTTAATTGTTATAAATGCCGATACTATTAGTAAACAAAAGCCATTTGATTACGCTGCATATGTGAAAGAGAAGAAAAGAAAAGTTTCTGTTTATGATTCACAATCAAGAACGAATAATACAATCGCAACAGATAAAAATAACTATCCATTAAAGGTTCTTGCGGGGAAACCTAACAACCAACGTGTTTCAGCAAATAGTGCTCGTAACCAGAAAACCAAAGGTTCAATCTCCTCGCTCTCTAATAATATGATTCGTTTTGAAGGGATAACATCGAGTGATAATAAGTCCAATTATCAATATCTCATTGGTAAAGGTGATGTTTTAAGTATTACGGTATGGGATCACCCAGAGTTAACCACACCTAGTGAAAATAATGCATTTGGCGGTCATGTTGTTGGTAGTGATGGTCGTTTTTATTTTCCTTATTCCGGAAAAATTAATGCTGTTGGGAAAACCGTTCGAAATATCCGAGATGAGCTAGAGAGTAAGCTTGGTTCATTTATAACAAAGCCTCAAGTTAGCGTAAGTATTGCGAACTTTAGAAGTCAAAAAATATACACATCTGGTGCCTTGGCTAAGCCATCAACTCTAATGATTGATGATACGCCAACTACTGTGCGTGATGCGATTTCAAAAAGTGGTGGTTTAAGGCCAAATCAATATACGGGATATGCTACCTTGGCACGTGCAGGCAAGAATATATCTATTGATTTGAATCGTATGCTCAAGTACAACGATAACCGTCAGAATTTTATACTCAAAAATGGTGATCGTTTAAATATTGTTGAAAGAACTGAGTTAGATGAATTTAATAGAAACTTAAACTTGGAAGTAAGAAAAACCAACGTGTTGAGTTCAGTGCGTCTTCGTAATGAAATTAAGAGTTTAGAAACGTTAAGCCCATTGCAATTGAAATTTGAACTGCAAAAAGAACGATCAATCGCTCGTTTGAAAAAAGAACTTGAAAGAGAGTTAAGGTCAGAGCAAGCAAAAGTATTTGTGATGGGTGAAGTGCTTAAACCTGGGTCAGTGAAATATCAGGTTGAAGATGGAATGACTTTAGCTGAAGCAATAAATGACGCTGGTAGCTTTAAAGAAGAAAGCGTCAACCCTAAAGGAATATTTGTGGTTAGAAGGGAAAGTGTTAATGATAAAACACCTACTGTGTACCAATTGCCGATGGAGTCAGTTCAGTCAATATTTTTTGCAGAGCAGTTTGACGTAAGGCCACGAGATATAGTTTATGTTACAGCTACGCCATCAATTCGATGGAATAGAGTCATTGCTCAATTACTTCCTTCTCTAGCTATTCTTAATACATTCCGTAATTTTAAGTAAATAAAAATATGTTTAAGAGTGTAATGATGGTTTGCATTGTTAATATTTGTAGAGGTTCTATTGCAGAGTTCTATCTTAAGCATTTTCAGCCTGAATTGAATGCTTTTTCTTCAGGTATTGGTGCTTTGGTTGGTAAGCCTGCAGATTCAAGCTCTGTTAAGATAACGCATGGCATGAATATTGATCTAGATAATCACTCTGCTCAACAAATTAATCCTGTTTTTGTGTCAAACGTTGGCCTAATATTAACAATGGAACAGCGCCATGTTGAAGCAATTCAAAATAAATTTCCAGAATCTCGCAGTAAAGTACACTTGATTGGTAAGTGGAATGACAAGCTGGAAACTCCTGATCCTCGCAAATTTTTTTTAACGCTATTGAAGCGGTTTCTGCCAAGATTGCATTTGGCTCGCTAGAATGGCAAAAAAGCTTTGGTGTTGACTCAACTCCCATCATCAGAAAGAAATAATATATGAATGACCAAACTAGTAATACTAATAATCAAATTGATGATGAAATCGACCTTGTAGAGTTATTCCGTACTATTTTAAATGGTAAATGGCTTATTCTAGGATTCGTTGTTTTGGCTACGTTATTAGCCTTTATATATGCTTTTGGGAAAACGCCAGTTTATAAAGCAGATACGTTATTGCAGGTAGAGACTAAAAAAGCGGGTATACCGGGATTAGATGATATTGCAGGTTTAAGTGGCGATGATACTTCTGTTGGAACTGAGCTTGAACTTATAAAATCCCGTAAAATTCTTGGTGAAGCAGTAAACGATTTAAATTTAGATATATTGGTTGAACCCAAGCGTATACCACTGCTAGGGAATTTAAATAAACGTTTTTTTGGTTCTGCTGAATTGAGTAAGTTGCCTTCTATTTCTGAATCAATTGATAGGTTTACAAATAAGTATGCATGGAGTAATGAAGAAATTCGGATAACTCGTCTTGAAGTGGCCGCTGACTTAATTAACACTAATCTAACATTGACTGTAATTACCGCAGATACATTTGAAGTCTCTTATGAGGATAGTGTTTTAATTGATGAAGTAAAGATCAATAAAAGTAAGACATCTATTAATGGAGATTTAACAATCAATGTTAATTATTTGAAAGCGCTTCCGGGTACTCAATTTGTAATAACTAAACTGTCTACATTAAATGCTATTGAACGGCTTAAGAAGACTATTCAAGCGTCCGAAAAAGGCAAAAAAACAGGTATAATAAGCCTCAAAGTAGAAGGTGAAGATAAGCAAAGTATAGTAAATATTCTTGATCATATTTCTAAAACATATGTACAGCAAAATAAGTCTAGAAGCGCCGAAGAAGCAAGTAACGCCTTAAAGTTCCTTGAAGAACAGATTAAACCTGTCGAAGAAAAGGCCGCTATTGCAGAAGTGAACTTACAAAAATATAGAACAAATAATCAAACAGCGAATATGTCTGTAGAAACTTTAGGTGTCCTAGAAGTTGTATCTGATATAGATACTGAGCTACAAAAAATATCTTTAAAGCGTGATGAACTAAATCTAAAGTACACGCCTAATCATCCAATAATTCAGTCACTCGCATTACAAGAAACTAAGCTACAAGATAGGAAGCAGTTGACCTTATCAAAAATTAAAAAATTACCCGAAACTCAGCAGAAGTTATTAAAACTTGAGGGTGATTATAAAGTTGCAAATTCAGTTTATTTGGATTTGGTCAATAATATTCAAGAGTTTAAAATAGCTAAAGCAAGCACTGTCGGTAATGCATATATTGTCGATAGTGCAGTGGTTCATGAGAAGCCTGTAAAACCTAAAAAGTCGCTGATATTAGCTTTAGGTGCATTACTTGGTGGTATGTTGGGAGTTTTGCTTGTATTTCTTAGAAAGGCAATGCATCAAACTGTTAATGATCCAGAGAAGCTTGAAAGTCATACGGGGTTATCTGTGTATGCCACAGTTCCTCTAACTAAAGCTGTTGGTGTGACTGGTGGTTTGAAAAGCAAGCGTCAAAAATCACTTTTAGCTAAAGAAAAACCGAATGATCCAGCGATTGAAAGTCTACGGAGTCTCCGCACAAGTCTGCATTTTGCATTACTCGAAGCAAAGAATAATATAGTGATGATTACTGGGCCATCACCTGGTATTGGTAAATCTTTTATTTCGTCAAACTTTGCTGCAGTTATTGCTGCAAGTGAACAGAGAGTTTTATTGATTGATGCGGATATGAGGAAAGGGTATCTGCATAATTTATTAAATAAAGGTATAACTCCGGGTTTGTCTGATTTAATAAGTGGAAAGTCAACTCTTGATGAGGCAATACACACAATTAGAATTAATGATTATGAGCTTGATATTATAACTAGAGGGCAAACTCCTCCTAATCCATCTGAGTTATTGATGCATAGTAATTTTGAGCAAATATTAAATGAATTATCAGGTAGGTATGACTTGATTCTTATTGATACACCGCCTGTTCATGCTGTTACAGATCCAATGATTGTTGGTCAACATTCTGGTGTGGTATTTATGGTCGTTCGGTCAAATCAGCATGGAATGAAAGAAATAGAACATGCAGTAACCAGATTATCTCAAAATGGAATTGACACAAAAGGTTTTATATTCAATGGTTACGTGAATAAAAAAGGTGCTAATGGTTATGGCGGTTACGGCTATCAATCATATTATGGCGAATATAAGTCTGATCAATAGTGGTTGAAGTAAATAAGTGTTTCTGGTTGTTGTGTTTTTATTCATCTAAGGGTTTTTGTGCTTAGGTGAAAAGTGTAGATTGACTTTTCTTATTAGAGAATACTGTCAATCGATAGTTGCATAGCATCTATTCGATTGATAATACTTTCATCAATATTAGGTTTTTCTTTAGTTTTAACTAATTCATGAGCTATGTTAATTGCTGCCATGACAGCAACTCTGTCAGCGCTAAGTGCTTTACCACCTTCTCTAACTTTACTCATATTATCATTAACATTTTTGGCCGAGACCAAAAGAGATTCATGTTCGCCCTGTGGGCATGAGATTTTATATTCTTTATCTAGTATCTTTACTGTAACTGGTATTGTTTGATTATCACTCATAGTTTAATCCTTTAAGACGCTTTATCCATTGCTTTGAGTCTGTCGACCATAGCTTCAACTTGCCCGCGTACTTTGTCATTTTTAGTTTGTAATTCTGATCTTTCTAGCATGAGTTGGTTATTACTATGCTTTATAGAGTTGTTTTCATCAGTTAATTTTTCACAAAAAGCTATTAATTTACCCATCGAAAGTTCTAGTTTATCTATTTTTTCTTCAATGGATGTATCTGATTCAGGTAAGGGGTTATTAGACATTGTAAAAAACCTATAGGTAATATTAATATACTAATTCAATTAGTAATTCTAAAAGTTAGTATACGTAAGATATCAGAAAAAACAAAAATTTAGTATTGGAGTGATACTGTTCTTTTATTTGAATGAATCAATTTTAAAGTATTGATAATATGAATATAAGATATTTAATGCAGGTCAAAAGATCATAAAATCGTTTTTTGCAGGATATTTTTTCAATAAATGAACAAGTATTGGTAATATATTTGGCAGTATAAGAATTAATCAAAAATATAGTTAAAGCTAAAAGAAATTAATCCTGACAAAACTTGAAAAATGGTCTTTACTCTGTGTAAGATGCGCACTGCTTTTGTTAATGGTATTTATTTGTTTTTCAATGATATATAAATACTTAATTCAAAAACAAAGCAATTTTTACCCCCCCCCTTACACAATTATTATGGAGTATACCAATGAGGAAGAGTGTTTTATTAAGTTTGGCAGCTGTTGCAATGTTCAGTACAACTGTTCAAGCAGATACGTTAGATGATGTAAAAAAAGCAGGCATGATCAAATGTGGTGTTAGTACTGGTCTTGCTGGATTTTCACAGAAAGATGAAGCTGGTAACTGGAGTGGACTAGACGTTGATGTATGTCGTGGTGTTGCAGCAGCAGTACTTGGTGATGCATCTAAAGTTAGTTATAAGCCATTAACAGCTAAAGAGCGTTTCACAGCTCTACAGTCTGGTGAAATCGATATTTTATCACGTAACACAACATGGACAGCTACCCGTGATACTTCATTGGGTTTGAACTTTGCTGGCGTTGTTTACTATGATGGTGCTGGTTTCATGGTTAATAAGAAGCTTGGTGTTGATAGTGCACTTAAGTTAGATGGTGCAGCAGCATGTATTCAGGCTGGTACTTCTACGGAATTAGCAATTGCTGATTACTTCCGTGAAAATAACATGAAGTATAAAGTTGTAACATTTGAAACATCTGACCAAACACGTTCTGGTTTCGAATCAGGTCGTTGTGACTTCTTAGTTTCAGATCAATCTCAGCTTTACTCTCTACGTATTGGTCTTAAAGATCCTGCTGGAGCAGTTGTTCTTCCAGAAGTTATCTCAAAAGAGCCACTAGGTCCTGTTGTTCGTCAAGGCGATGACAAATGGTTCAACATCGTAAAGTGGGTTGTTAACGCTTCTATCGAAGGTGAATTCCAAGGTGTTACAGCTGCAAATGCTGATGAGATGGCTAAATCAGGTAAGCCTGGTCAAAAGCGTCTTTTAGGTGCTGAAGGCGATCTTGGTGAGAAGTTAGGTCTTTCTGCTGATTGGGCTGCTCAAGTAATTAAGCAAGTAGGTAACTACTCTGAGTCTTTCGAGCGTAACGTTGGTCAAGGTTCTCCACTTAAAATTTCACGTGGCTTAAATGCACAGTGGAACAAAGGCGGAATCCTTTACTCTCCAGCAATGCGTTAATA
>CALISP010000143.1 GCA_938041705.1 uncultured Cocleimonas sp.
TTATCCAAGGGTTCTTAAGAGCAGAACCTAAAACAGCAGGATGGGGAGTTTCTGCGATACCGCCTTCTGTATTGACGCGAAGACTTTCTTTTTCCAAGCCGGTTAGAGAATTTTTTAATAGCGTTTGAGCGCCAGCAGCCAGAATTTTGCTGAGGCGTTCTTCGAGAATTTGATACAAGTTCAGAGTCCTGCTTATTGTGTATGCTAAGAATGTTAGCAGTTTTTATTATATCCCGTTATAAAAAGTGGTATAAATTAAAAGTATATGATCGTTTTATCCCACTTGCATTGCTAATACTATGATTGAAAGATAAATCCAAATGAATGTATGAAGCCACAATGAAATTTTATATTTTTTTAATAATTGATCAGGATGAATACTGCTCAAAAGAAATGGTCGACCATCACTTGGGTGACTAACAACATGAGTTGCTGGCTCTTGATATACTTCTTCTAATTCATCATCAACTAAGTTTGTAGCCCTTTCTCGAACATTTTGCATTTCACTATCATCAATTTTACCGTCGTTATTTCTGTCGAATAAATCTAAAAAGTGAAAGCGGGTTTGCTTCCACTTTAATACTTTTTTACCAATTAATGAGGTTCTTTCATATTCGGTTCGATGTTTATTTAAGGTTTCTAAATACCCTAGAACATAAATGGTTTCACCAGGGTAAATGGCCTTATAAGAATGATCGTTATAGCGGTAGTTAGGTGTAATTACTTCAGCATCCCTTGGGTCAATAGTACATCTTCCTTTTTCATCTTCTAAAATAAACCCTGAAGTGCTTGAGAACATATTTTTTGCATACCAAACCATAATGGGTAACTCAATATTAGGACCTCTTGCTATCTCGTTATCGTATAAACGAACTTTCCCCTCCAACTCTGCATAACCCTGTGCTGCTGAAGAAAGTAGAGTAGGAGATGTATCTTCTATGAGACGAATACGTTTATAAAGAGGAATTGCGCACAGAAGACTTGAGATAGCACAAGCCGCAAAAAAAATAGCTTTATCATAACGATTATTAGTGCTTATAAAAAAGAAAGGCAGGAACATCAATAAATATAAAAAGGAACTACAAAAACGAAAAAAAGCCCCCTTTAATTTAATAATAAGATTTGAATTGGTTATATGAAAATCATTTGGAAGTATGTATTGATATAAGCCTGTAGACCAACCCAAATAGAATAGGGCAACTATACACACCTGAACCAAACCTTGAGATAAATTCATTTGGTTTTTGAAGACTGCTAAAATTAGCAATACTAAATAACCAATCCATAATATCCCTATTAATGGCTTATATAACGGATTTGGCCCTGGAAGCATGATTACTGATTTTAAAAGCTAGTACTAGGATTGAAAGCTAGCAGCTACGTCTATGTCTTTTAGTTCATCAATATGGAACTCTAGCAAATCAAACTCTTCAAAAGCGAATATATTAGCTACGACATTGTCAGGAAACTGTTGAATACGAGTATTACTAACAGCAGCTGTATCATTATAGAATTCACGTCTATCAGAGATGCTTTCTTCTAGTGTGCTGATGCGAGTTTGCAAACGAAGAAAAGCATCACTTGCTTTTAACTCAGGATAATCTTCTGCAACAGCAAACAAACCATTAAGGCTTGCTTCTAGTTTCATTTCAGCAGAACCTAACTGCGGTATATTTTGGGTTTGCATAGCAGACTCAACTAAATTTCGAGCTTTGATGACTTTTTCTAATGTCTCCTGTTCATAAGACATATGTTGTTTACAGGTATCAATTAGCTTTGGTAATTCACTATTGCGCTGTTTGAGCAACACATCAATGTTACTCCAAGACTTTTTAGTATTATTTTTTAAATTAACTAATTGATTGAATATAGATACACCCCAAACTATTGGAGCGATGAATAAACTAATAAAAATGACTAGACTGAGATTCATAGCATTATCCTGATTATTTTTAGTATTAAATAATTTTAGCAGAAACCAAATTAGATGACTGTATTTTGGATAGACGGTGCCAAACTGACGTTTTGGTAAATCTGAAGACCTTAAGTACCGATACTTTGTTCTAACGCTAAGTATTTACAAAGTCACTTAACACTTAAAAAGTACCCAAACGTTGAGTGATAACATTAATAAACAGATTCATTGATTAATTTATGAGTATTAATACCACTAGTCTGATATTAGACGGCATTTCTTGACAGAATTGCGGTATGAAAATTACACTAGACGCAATTAAAAAAATAAAACAGCGCTAAAAAATAATTAAATATCAGTATAAAACCTATAAAACTAACAACAAGAATTAAATAATAAAGGTGTCCTTCAAATGTCTAAGTCAGTTAAATTTGTTAAAATCGTAACGCCTATTGCATTGGCAATAGCCCTCTCTGCTTGTGGTGGAGGCTCAGAAAGTAATTTTGGTTCTAACACTGGTGGAACTGGCACTGGTGGAACTGGGGGAGATACAACAGCAACTTTAGCAAATTCTATAGAATTAAGTGTGAGCTCAAGACAATTACCTTCTGATGGTTCATCTCCAATAACAATCACAGCGATTGCCAAAGATTTAAATAACAATGCTATTGATGGTGCAGATATTATTTTTTCTGTAGACAAAGATGCAACTATCATTAAAAACGCTACTATAACTACTGTGGCAGACGCTAATGACCCAACAGCAGCTCCTTTAACTGCAGTTGTATCAGCAGGTTCAATTCAAACGGCTACCTTAACACCTGGTTCGAGTACCAATCAGACACTAAATATTACTGTGTCTTCTGGAACTACATCTAAATCAATTTCTGTAGAAGTTGTTGGTACTACTGTTTCTATTGAGGGTCCAACTGGCATTACTATAGGCAAAGACAATCCATTTGTACTCAAATTAAAAGATAGCTCAAATAATCCAATCGCTTTCCAACAGGTTGTATTGTCATCTGCGAATGGTAATTCAATAACTACTGATAGTAATTTTGAAACTGATGCGGCTGGTGAAATTGCCTTTGAATTAAATAGCTCGGTTGGCGGTTTAGATACTATTAGTGCAAGTGTTTTAGGTGCAAGCTTTGATAAGGTAATTAGTATTTCCTCAGATGATTTTAGTTTGTCTAATTCAAGTGAAGAAATTGATATAAATACCAATGCAGTTGTAAGTTTTAAGTGGCTTAAAGATGGCGCTGCTCAGTCAGGTAAAACTATTGTTCTAAGTGCAACTAGAGGAGACATAGCAAGTCAAAGTACTGTGACTAACGCTGCAGGCGAAGCAAGTTTTAGTATCTCTTCTAAAACTGCCGGGCAAACCGTAATTACTGCAACCTCTACAGATGGTTTATCAACTTCAATTAGTAGAGAATTCGTTGCAACTACACCTGCTTATCTAAATACACAGGCATCACCAACATTAATAGCACCAAATACAGCAAGTACAATTATTGCAAAAATTCGTGACTTAGATGACAACCCAGTTAAAAATAAAATTATTGATTTTCGTCTAGAAGATACAGTAGATGGAACACTTAGTGCTTCAACGGCAACTACAGATTCACTTGGTAGAGCTTCTGTATCATATACAGCAGGTAATTCATCAAGCGCAACGAATGGAGTAAAAATATCTACCTTTATTCAAGGTTATCCAAGCGTATCAGCGGATGATGTAAGCCTTACAGTAGGTGGAAATGCTTTACGTTTAGTTTTAGGCGATGATCAATTAATTGCAGTTGACGAAGTGTTTTATATTAAACAATTTGGTGTAATAGTTACTGATAGTGCAGGTAATGCAATTGCTGAAAAAGACGTGTCATTTACTATCAATCCTACAGGCTACTATAAAGGCTTTATGCGCCCTGTTGATACTGATGGTGATGGTGAGGCAGATCAATGGAGTCAATTTGAAACAATTAATCCTGACTTAAATGGTGGAAGTCGCCTCTGTATTTCTGAGGATTTTGATCAAGATGGTAATCTTGATTTTTCAGAGGGAGAAGACATTAATAGAAACGGTACTCTTGAGCCAACTCAAGAGGCAGTTGTAACTGGAACTGGTAAAACAGATGCAAATGGTAAAATAGTTGTACAGGTTACTTATGCAAAAAGTAGTGCTCTTTGGTCTAGACAGCGTATTACTGCTAGGACTCAGGTTGAAGGAACAGAGTTTGTTGAGTCAACTGACTTTGATCTACCAATTTTAGGTGCTGATGTCGAAGATGTGAACTCAGGCGTACCAAATGCAATAAGCCCTTATGGTTATGCTGACAGATGTGATACTGATAGTAATAATTTCAGTGTTTCAATTGTTCCACAAATTATCAATGTTATAACTGGTGCGCCAGTGAGAGCATTATTAAATGATACTCTATATCAAATTAGTTTCAGTGATGCATTGGGCAATAGTGTGCCAAGCCAAAACTATACATTGAATTCAACAGTAGTTGATATTTCAAATGAGCCTAATAATAGCTTTAGATTGACCGATATAGATCCAAATATAAATAATTCGGGCTTCTATATTGAATTAGCTGCTGACGGAAGTGCGACTCCGTTATTGTATTTAGATGATGCAGTTCCTGTGGCACCTACTGCTCCAGTTGATACTACTCCACCAATTCTCACACTTAATGGTTCTTCAACTATTACTCTTACAATAGGTGATGTGTATGTAGAACAAGGTGCGAATGCTGTTGATTTGAATGATGCGGCAGTTATAGCAGTATCAATAATTGGTAGTGTAGATACTGCTCTTGCAGGTACCTATACACTTATCTATGCCGCGACTGATAGTGACGGCAATGTGTCAAATATAAATAGAACGGTTATAGTTAATCCATAAATCTGTATAGTAGTAAAATTAAAGCCCCGTTTTTAAACGGGGTTTTTTATGCCTATTATATTTAGCACCGAATATAGAATATTTTCAGAAAGTCAGATTTTAAAATCAACGAACTATTTATTATTAAACTAGTGTGTTTGTGACAAAAAGTACTTTAGTTTATGAGTTGCAATATTGTTTTAGATATACAGATAAATAACTTTATGAATATTAAAGACAATTAACAAGCATAAAGAGCTATATTCAGTTTAAAATACTAACATTTGAACAATTCGGTAAAATTAAGAACATGTCAGGCAATACAATAGGAAAACTTTTTACAGTGACTTCATTTGGTGAAAGTCATGGTCTAGCAATTGGTTGTATTGTCGATGGTTGTCCTCCTGGAATATCACTGTCTGAAGATGACTTGCAAGTAGATTTAGATAGACGCAAACCTGGCAAAAATCGCCATACAACGCAACGCAGAGAATCTGATGAAGTTAAGATTCTATCAGGTGTATTTGAAGGTAAAACAACGGGAGTGCCCATTGCGTTAATGATTCATAACCAGGATCAGCGTTCAAAAGATTATTCTAATATCATGGACCAGTTTAGACCTGGGCATGCAGATTATACCTATTACAAAAAATATGGCTTGCGTGATTACAGAGGTGGTGGAAGGTCTTCTGCGCGTGAGACGGCTATGCGTGTTGCGGCGGGTGGTATTGCTAAAAAATATCTGAAAGAAAGGTACGGCATTGAAGTTAAAGGTTATCTTTCACAACTTGGACCAATCAAAATCGATACCGTCGATTGGAATGAGGTCGATAATAATCCGTTTTTCTCTCCTGATGCGAGTAAAGTATCAGAAATGGAAGACTATATGGATGCTTTACGTAAAGAAGGCGAATCTATAGGCGCGAAGATTACAACTATTGCAACGGGTGTGCATCCAGGATTAGGCGAACCCATTTTTGACCGTTTGGATGCTGAAATTTGTCATTCTATGATGAGCATCAATGCCGCAAAAGGCGTTGAGATTGGTGCGGGTTTTGACTCCATTACTCAAAAAGGTACAGTTCATAGAGATGAAATCACCCTTGAAGGTTTCGATGGAAATAATGCTGGAGGTATTCTTGGTGGTATTTCTTCAGGACAAGATATTGTTGTAAATACTGCGTTTAAGGCAACTTCAAGTATCCGGCTTCCAGGTAGAAGTGTAAATATACAAGGTGAGGCAATTGAAGTCGTTACTAAAGGTAGGCATGATCCTTGTGTCGGTATACGTGCGACGCCTATTTGTGAGGCTCAATTAGCGATTACTTTAATGGACCATGTGTTGAGGCATCGTGCGCAAAATTTAGATGTTGAAACTCAATTGGCAGATATCCCTGCTTCGAACTTATAAAGATAGATAGTGTCTCTATTTAATGAGAAGGAGACTTCTTTAAGTGCTGCTTTGCGAATAACGAAGAAATATTTCTGACATCTTTATATTTTCTACTATCATAATATAACCAAGTTAATATTTAACGTTTGGATACATTAGGTTTATAAAGTGGGTCATTCAAACCCCTAATCTGGATCTATTCCTACTTCCTGACAACAGTTATAGTATTTCACTAGTGAATGCGGAATTTAGATCGTAATTACTGTATTTCTTTCTTTTAACTATTGAGAGGAATAGATGTACTGCTTGGAGGAGCAAACTATTAATAAGGTAGTATTTAATCCATATTTATTTTTATTATGATTATTTTCGTAAATTAATTTAAATATATTATTAAGAAGTAAATGAAATCAATATCAGAGGAACAAAAATGAAATCAATTAAGAAAATTATTTGTGGCGTATCAATCGCTACTCTAACATCAGTAATGGCACCAGCAGCTATGGCTGATGTAAACGTTGCATACTTCCTAGAGTGGGCAACACCAAACCAAATCGCAAAAGTTGAGAAAGCATACGACAAAGCGATTGGCGAAAAAGTTAACTGGGTTAATTTTGCAACTGGTGGAGCAATGACAGAAGCAATGTTATCAGGTGATATCGATATTTCTTTCAG
>CALISP010000144.1 GCA_938041705.1 uncultured Cocleimonas sp.
GCATCAATCTCAGGATCTAATGGTGGTAATTCATACTCCGCTAATTGCTTTTTATAGTACTCATTTGCAACGGTAGCTAAATCTTTTTCACCGTCTTCTTTCCATCTTTCAAAACTTTCATTATTTGCAATCGGTGAACGATAGAATGCATTGCGGAAATTTGATTGAGTATGTGCACAACCTAAGAAATGAGCCCCTGGGCCGACTTCTTCAATTGCATCCATTGCTTGTCCATTTTCGCTTAAATCGATGCCTTTAGCATATGTTGCAAGCATGCCCGCTTGATCACAATCCATGATGAATTTTTCATAACCCATAACTAATCCTCCTTCCATCCAACCTGCTGTGTGAAGTACAAAGTTCACGCCTGCATTGATTGCTGGCCAGATTGAATTTGAAGATTCGTAACCAGCTTGAGCATCTGCAATTTTAGAACCACAAAAGCCACCACCTGATCGGAAAGGTACTTCTAAACGACGCGCTAAGGAAGCCATAACATTAAGCACTAAAGCTGGCTCAGGTGTTCCAAAAGTCGGGGCACCAGTTGCCATAGACATTGAACTAGCAAAAGTACCGAAAATCATCGGAGCACCTGGATTGATCAACTGAATCAATGTCATGCCTGCCATTGCTTCTGCCAATGACTGTGCACAAGTACCCGCAACTGTAACGGGGGACATTGCACCTGCAAGAATAAATGGCGATACAATACACGCTTGATTGTTTCTCGCGTAAACCTTCAATGCACCTAGCATAGTGTCATCAAAAGTCATCGGTGAGTTTGCATTAATCAAGCTCACAGTAATTGTTTTTGGTCTGCCAGTAGCAGGATCCATGAAATCTTCACCGAATAAAATCTTACACATATCGACAGTATCTTGCGCGCGTTCTGGTGCAGTCACAGAACCCATGAAAGGCTTATCTGAATATTTCATATGTGAGTACACCATATCGAAATGGCGTTTATTGACAGGAATATCAACAGGCTCACAAATAGTTCCACCAGAGTGATGCAGATGCGGCGTCATATAAGCTAATTTTACGAAGTTACGGAAATCTTCTATCGTTGCATAACGACGACCTTCATCTAAATTACGAATAAAAGGGCTACCATAAGCTGGCACTAACACCGTGTGCTTACCACCAATTTCTACATTACGCGCTGGATTACGTGCATGCTGGGTAAATTGCTTTGGTGCAGTCGCCATGATGATTTTACGACACATGCCAACAGGAAAACGCACGCGTTCCCCATCAATTGAAGCACCTGCTTCTTTAAAAATTTCCAAAGCTTCTGGGTCATCTTTAAACTCAATACCCGTCTCTAATAAAATCTTATCTGCATTCGCTTCAAGTTGAGCGAGACCCTCTTCGCCTAAAATTTCATATTCAGGAATCTGTCGAGTGATATATGCAGGTGCTGCTGGAGCTTCTGCTTCTGAACTCTCTCCACGTGATCGACGATTACGACGTTTGCGACTTGGATCTGCCATGATATTAATACTCTTGCTTGATAATTAGGGTAACTGTTTGGTAAGTGATTTTATATTAACATTATGTAGCCTAAAGGCCTGTTGAATAGGTTTCAACCGCGACATCATGATATGTTTTGACGTCAAATTGAATATAAAAGGACACCCCCCTACTTTTTGCATAACATTACCTTTATTTCGCGTTTTTAATTTTAATAAAGCTTAATAAGAGGCTTTGCAAAGGCTACTTACTATTCCAAGTTTAAATCTATTTAAACTTGGTCCTATTAAATTAAAAACTATAAACTCAAGCAAGTTAATTAAACAATAGAAAAATGGGTAATCACATGTCAGTACTTTTCTCAGAATTAAAAATCAAAGACATTATTTTTCGTAATCGTATAGGGGTATCACCTATGTGCCAGTATTCATCTGTCGATGGAATTGCTAATGATTGGCATTTGGTGCAATTGGGTTCAAGAGCTGTAGGTGGTGCTGGTTTGATTATAGCAGAAGCAACAGCCGTTACTCCTGAAGGACGAATTACTCCTCAATGCGCTGGACTTTGGAATGATGAGCAAATAGAGCCACTAAAACGAATTAATAAGTTTGTTAAACAACACGGTGCCGTCGCAGGGATACAAATTGCTCATGCAGGCAGAAAAGGTTCGGCAGCAACTCCATGGGATGGAGGAGCACATTTAGAAAATGAAAATGGTGGCTGGGATTTAATTGCACCGACTAATCAAGCCTTTGACCAAGATGGTACTCGTTTGATGAAAGCACCACGACAAATGAGCCTGAAAGACATAAAGTCTGTTCAAAATGCATTTGTTGAATCGGCCAAACGTGCATTGACCGCAGGTTATCAAATGTTAGAGATTCATGGTGCACATGGTTATTTACTGCATAGTTTTTTCACCCCTTTAGTCAACGACCGCAAAGATGAATACGGTGGAGATATCAAAGGTCGTGCAAAAATGATGCTAGAAACAGTCGATGCAGTTCGTGCAGTTTGGCCAGAAAATCTGCCTCTTGCAGTAAGATTATCTGCAGCAGACTGGATCGAAAATGGACTAACTTTAGAAGATAATATTCAAATGTCTGCATGGCTCAAAGAACATGGTGTCGATATTATTGATTGTTCAGGTGGCGGAGCAACTCCAGCGGCAAGGGCTTCTGTGGGTGACCGTACTGAACAACAGGTTGGATTAGCTGAACAAATACGGAAACAAACAGGTATCAAAACCATGGCAGTTGGCGTAATCACAGATGCACATCAAGCTGAAAATATTATCGCCTCAGGGCAAGCTGATATCGTACTAATGGCTCGCCAAAGTTTGCGTGACCCATACTGGCCATTACATGCTGCCGAAGAATTAGGTGTTCCGAATAAAGCGTTTATGCCGATACAAAATGGAACGTTTGTTGGGACTTAGTTTTAAACACAAAATGTTCTAATAAATCCATTATAAATCCGACTCAACTGAGTCGGATAACGAATATAAAAGACACCCCCCCTACTTTTAAGAGATATTTCATTTCTTTAATTTAAAAATATAAGTAGGATTTCCCCAAAGCTAGTGTTTTAGATTTTGTCACTTAAAAGCAAAAATCTTATTGATTACAGTTAAGTTAAGTTAAGTTATATCTTCATCAATCATAGTAAAATACTTCACCAAATTTTCTTTCAGTTGAAACATCTCTTTATTAAACTGATCTTTCTCAGGTCCTTCGTATTTCAAACCCTCCAACAGAATACGAGAAATATTTTTATTAACGCGTTTTACTGGGCTTTTGAGTAAAATATATTCTTTTGGTATTGGTACAAGTTTTTCGTTTTCTTCAATTGCAGCTTCGATACCGCCTTTTTTTACCGCTTTAATAATTTTCTTTGCTTCTTTTACAGTCTTGTCTGCTATTAATGGCAATACTTTATCTTGAAGTTCTTTATTTAACTGAATGATTTCATTCGTTTGACTAGCATTTAACTCGCCCTGACTTCGTGCTTGTTTAACCGAATCTGCCGCAAGTTCATCACGCTTAATTGCACTTTTAATAACGGACTTTGATAGTCCCGTTTTTTCTGCTGTAATCGCTGCAAAAGAGTCAGTGTCTACTTTTTCTTGCTCTTTATCTTTCAACTTATTTTCAGGATTGAAGGATTCATTAGATACATCGATTTTGATCACATTGGGATTCAATTGCTCATAAATCTCACGTCCACGATTTAAACATTTCTCTAGTTCAAGTCGATTCAAAGGCTCACGTACTAAATTTTCATCGATAGAAATTAACTCCTGCTGGAGTAAATCTCTATCAACTACATGTACATCGACTTCTTTCCAGCCTAATTCTTGAATCGCCTGATATCGTCGAGAACCCGCTAGTAGTTCATTATCTTTGTTGATAGTTAGTGGGTTAATCAAACCAATACTCTCAATACTCTTTTTTAAAGTATCAACATCGGTACCATGACGAAGGTATTCGCTATTTCTTTTTATATCAGTGAGTTGACGCGTATCAAGTTCCATTTAGATTCATATCCTTATTTTTTTGAGGAGCATATTTTATGTAATTGAACGCTGATTAGATACCTTTCCTTTTTATTTAAATAGGAAATTTTTAAAGCGACACCCCCTTGCTTTTAAATGATATTACTTTCTATTTTTCATAAGTAATTGGCATTCATAATAATGCTAAGCAGCTTTAAACTATTCTATTTATTAATCTTTGTTTACTATTTTTACCCTTATATTAAAAGAAGTGTATTTGTGATTTTGGGTCATTTCATTTAGCCTTACATTATGCAAAAAAATAAACTCTTCAACTCATTTATTCATTTGATATCACTACAATTGCTTTTGCTACTTGCCGGCTGTAGCAGTTTTAAAGGAATAGAATTGGACTACGAAAAGATTCCCACTAGCAGTTTAAATAAGTCTATAGAGTATGGTGTTTACACTCCTCCTAATTGGAATAAACAAGAGAAATTACCTTTAATATTGTTCCTACACGGTGCTCGAGATAACCATAATACGCTTGAGCAATACCAAACTCACAGTTACTTTGACAAACAAATAAATGCAGGAGAAATGCCTCGATTCATCTTAGTTACACCTAACGGTGGAAAAGGATTTTGGGAAAATTGGCACGACGGTTCGCATAATTATCGCGATTGGGTAATGCAAGATATATTGCCAAAAGTACAGCAAGATTATAATACCCTCGATTGTCCAAACCATTGCAGCATAATGGGAATTTCTATGGGAGGGTTTGGTGCTCTACGCATTGCCAATTTCTATAAAAATAGTTTTTCCAGCATTAGTGCCATTAGCGCGCCTATTCTAAATAACAAAGATGATGAGGGCTCTAAAACTCCCTTATTAGTACGCTTTTTTTTCCCTTTAAAGAGAATCTTTGGCACTAAACTTTATAATGGTGATAACTCCCAAAGCATTGAGAATGTATGGACTAACAAGAACAATGAAGCCATCAAAAAAATACGTTTGCAATTGATTGTGGGTGATAAAGATCGACCAAAGATTGTTAGTTCAAATCAACGCTTTCATCAATTATTATTGAAGGCAAAACGTGAACATGACTTCTTCATTTACCAAGGTGGGCATAAATGGATAGATTGGTTACCTCATTTTAATAAAGCCATTAACTTTTTAGTAAAGTAACTCTCTATTTAGTGAAACAGCTTCCTATTTAGTGACGCAGCTACTTATTTAGTAATTAAATAATTTAGCTAATACGATGACCAAAAGCTTTACGCTAAGCTAACTTCTTTCCCCTGATATTTTTTATAACTCCAGTACCATGCGCCCATGCCTACGGTAACATTCGCAATTGCAGCCGCTAAGTAAATTCCTTGTAAACCTAAGTAGTGAGATAGTAACCAAACTAACGGTAAGTACAGTATCAATAAGCGCGATACAGTAAAAACTAAAGCTGGAATGGGATTACCAATA
>CALISP010000145.1 GCA_938041705.1 uncultured Cocleimonas sp.
TTCTAGCATTAAATACTAAACAAACGTATTATTTGCGCCTTAAATTATCTTGGACTATTTGCGGACTGATTGCAGTGTCAAATTCTTTAGTAAAAATTCGTGATGTATCTTTCTCGTGGGATGGTAGACGTGAGATATATTCAGGTGTCGATTTAGATATTCCTGAAGGTAAGATCACAGCCATTATGGGCCCAAGTGGTACGGGTAAGACAACCTTATTGCGTCTTATTGGTGGGCAACTTAAGCCTAATAAAGGTAGTGTTGAAGTCGCTGGTGAAGAAATTCCAAAGTTAAACCGTAAAGCACTCTATTTAGCTCGTCGTCGTATGGGAATGCTGTTTCAATCAGGTGCTTTGCTTACCGATTTAAGTACCTTTGAAAATATTGCCTTTCCTATTCGTGAACATTACAATTTCTCTGAAACCATGATTCGTGACATCGTTTTAATGAAGTTAGAGTTAGTTGGTTTACGTGGTGCGCGTGATTTAATGCCATCTGAGTTATCAGGTGGTATGGCAAGACGAGTGGCTTTAGCAAGAGCTATTGTCCTTGATCCTGTATTAATGATGTATGACGAGCCTTTTACAGGACTTGATCCTGTAACGTTAGGCACAATTGTTTCGTTAATCAAAGAACTGAATACTGCTTTAGGTTTAACCAGTGTGATTGTCTCTCATGATATTGGAGAGACTTTCTCTATCGCAGATCATGTGTGTATTTTGTCAGAAGGCAAAGTGGTTGCATCAGGTTCTCCAGATGAACTACAAAATTCAGATTCTGCTTTCGTTCAGCAGTTTGTGAATGGTTATCGCGATGGACCGATGCCGTTTCACTATCCTGCAGATGAATACATTCAAGATTTATTAGAAGAGAGTAAATCATGAAAAGTGTGATTAGTTTTCTGCAAAATATTGGTGTTTTTGTAATTGATAGTATGGCCAGCTTAGGTCGCTCAGTAAGCTTTTTGATCAATGTTTTAATGGGGTTTAAAGATGTCATACTTAGACCTAAGTTATTGGTTCGTGAGATTTATTCAGTAGGCGTTTTGTCGATACTGATCATCGTTTTCTCAGCAATTTTTGTAGGTATGGTCGTTAGTTTGTTAGGTCATACTATTTTGGTGGACTTTGGTGGTGAAGAATCACTGGGTTTATTAGTATCACTAACCTTAGTAAGAGAACTAGCGCCCGTGATAGGCGCATTATTATTTTCTGGTCGTGCCGGTTCAGCACTAACCGCAGAAATTGGTTTGATGAAAGCTACCGAGCAGTTAGCAAGTATGGAAATGATGGCGGTAGATCCAATCAGACGTATTGTTGCTCCTAGGTTTTTCGCCGGTTTTATTTCTTTGCCGATGTTGACTATTATTTTTATGGCAGTCGGTGTTTATTCAGGATACTTAGTGGGCAGTGTAGGCTTGGGTGTTGATGCTGGTTCTTTTTGGTCTCAAATACAGAATAAAGTTGAATTTCAGCACGATATTATCAACGGTATTATCAAAAGTGTTGTATTTGCTTTTGTTGTTACTTGGATTGCTGTTTACCAGGGTTATAACGCGATGCCTACTTCAGAAGGTGTTAGCAGAGCAACGACAAATTCGGTGGTGTATTCGTCATTAGCTATTCTTGGTTTAGATTTTGTTTTAACAGCAATTATGTTTACTTAATCTCGTACATGATTTATAGGAATATTGTTCTAAGTTTTAATGCTTATGTTTCTAATATTAAGATTTGTTTAATAATTTATACAAAATAAGGTTCTTTTATGAATTCTTCAAAAAAAGTAGAAGTTTTAGTTGGCGCATTGTTTGTTATGGCAATGTTAGCGTTGGTTTTTTTAGCGTTAAATGCAAGTAACTTCTCTGGCCTTAGTTCCAGTAAAGGCTATAACGTGACTGCTCAATTTAATAATATTGGTGGGCTTAGTACAAAAGCTAAAGTAACTATGTCGGGTGTTACGATTGGACGTGTTACGAATATTTCATACAACAAACAAGCGTTTCAAGCAGTTGTAACAATGTCAATTGATCCTAAGTATGATTATTTGCCAGAAGACAGCCAAGCAAGTATTTATACTGCCGGCTTATTAGGCGAACAATATATATCACTTGAACCGGGTGCAGAAGATGCTTCTTTGGTTGAAGGAAGTAATATTAGTCTTACTCAGTCTGCCATCGTATTAGAAGAAATTATCGGTAAAGTATTGGTTAGTCTTACAACCAAATAATAGACATAAAAGATACAATAATTATATTAGTTAGATATTAGTTAAGTATTTGTAAGTTCATGTAATTAAGTGAACTTTACTTCATAATTTATGACTAATTTAATAACAATATTCGATATTTAAGGAAAATTACAAATGAATCCATTAACAATATTATTTCCATCAAAACCTTTAACAAGATTAGCATCAATTTTTATGGTTGCTGTTCTGTCAATCTTTACAACTACTACTGTAGTTGCAAATGATGTTGCTACGGCTGAAAAACGCGTTATTGACGTTACAAGCAGTGTTGTTAATAAGTTAGAGCAAAACAAAGCCCAATTTGTAAGTAATGATGCCGCTTTAAACGCTTTGGTTAGACGTGAAATACTTCCTTTGATTGACTTCGATGCTATGTCTAAATTGACCCTTGGTAAGCATTGGAGAACAGCTTCTGCTTCTCAAAGAACTCGTTTTATCAGCGCTTTTCGTGAAATGTTGGTGAATAGTTATGCAAAGACTATGGTTAAGTATGCCGGTTCAACCATACGTGCTGGTAATTCTGCACAACAACAAAAGCCTGGTTATGTATTGGTAAGAACAAATGTAACACCTAAAGGTGCTTCTTCAATCAGTGCAAATTACAGCCTAAGAAAGTTAGGTAATGATTGGAAAGCATATAATGTAGAAATTGCGGGAATTAATCTAATTACGAATTTTAGAACTAACTTTACTCGTGAAGTAAGCGCTAAGGGTTTAGATTCTTTAATTGCTAGATTGGAAAAGGCAGGTAAATAAAAATTTACATAAGCCTGCACTAAACATATTCAATGAGTACTTTAATGACCACAACAGTTGCATCTAAGGTAGAAAAAAGAGAAAAGGGAATGACGGTTTCTGGCTCTCTCGTATTTGCTAATATTTCTAGTTTGTTAGAAAAAGGTTGTGAGTTAATCAGGCAACATCAAGGTGGCTCTTTTGTTATTGATTGTTCTGCTGTAAAACGAATAGATAGTGCAGGTATCGCTTTGTTATTAGAATGGCAACGTCAAAGTAGAAATAAAAAAGCAGTCTGTCGTTTTGTTGGATTATCAAGCCAAGCCCAGTCCTTGATTCAAGCGTATCGCTTGCAATCGCTCATATCAGCATAAATAATCCTGACTAGCATCTGATATTGATGTTGAACTCTTAAAAATAGTTAGTTAATTCCCTAAATTTCTCTTATTTTAAGAAAATATTACTGATCCTCAGTATATTCAAGTATTAGTGGTGCACATCCGCCTAATAATTCGTTATCATTCCATCCTTTGCGTTAAGACTGGACTCTTTTTATGCAGGTTTTTCAAATCGAAGGTGGAACTCCACTAGATGGTGACGTGGTTATCTCTGGTGCTAAGAATGCGGTACTTCCATTGCAAGCGGCTACATTATTAGCTGATGGGAAGATGACTATTCGTAATGTTCCTCGACTAAAAGATGTGGCGACACTTGCCAAGTTGCTTGAAGGTATGGGCGTTACAGTCAATATCGATAAAGACAATAATATCATTTCTGATACTTCAACGATTAAAAACCAAATTGCTCCTTATGAGTTAGTCCGCACAATGCGAGCTTCTATCCTAGTATTAGGCCCTCTTGTTGCTCGTTATGGTTATGCTGAGGTCTCTTTGCCTGGCGGTTGTGCGATTGGAAGCCGTCCAGTAAATATTCATCTTACGGGTCTTGAAGCAATGGGTGTCGAGATTACTGTTGATGAAGGTTTTATTCGTGCTAAATGTGATCAATTGAAAGGTGCGAATATCGTCATGGAAGCAGTTACCGTAACAGGTACTGAAAACCTATTGATGGCAGCTGTGTTAGCAGAAGGTACAACTACTCTAGAGAATGCTGCACGAGAGCCTGAAGTGGTTGATCTTGCAACCTGTTTGATTAAGATGGGTGCGAAAATTACTGGAGCCGGTACGAATACTATTACTGTAGTGGGTGTTAAAAAGCTTAAAGGTATTGATTATTCAGTTTTACCTGATCGTATAGAAACAGGAACGTATCTTGCTGCTGCAGCAATAACAGGTGGTCGAGTGAAGTGCCTAAATGCTGCTCCTGGAACTTTAGATGCTGTGTTACAAAAATTTAGAGATTGTGGTGCTAGTGTTGAGAAAGGTGACGATTGGATTGAATTGGATATGCGAGGTCGTAAGCTTAAATCTGTAGATATTCGTACTGAACCGCACCCTGCATTTCCAACCGACATGCAGGCACAGTTTATGGCAATGAATTGTGTCGCTGAAGGAATTAGTGTTGTTGTTGAAACTATTTTTGAAAATCGAATGATGCATGTCGCTGAATTAATGCGTATGGGTGCAAATATTCGTTTAGAGGGCAATACAGCCATTGTTGCAGGCATGCCTTCATTAAGAGGCGCTCCAGTAATGGCAACTGATTTAAGAGCTTCAGCTTGTTTGATTTTAGCGGGCTTAACTGCAAAAGGTATTACGATAGTAGATCGTATCTACCATACCGACCGTGGTTATGAAGATATTGAAGGTAAATTAACTGGGCTTGGTGCAAAGATTAAGCGCATTATTACATAAGCGCTGTAATTTTTTGAGATTTAGTATCAGCATTATTACTAGCGGCATCTTTAGCCATAATTTTATTTAAAAACTGAATTATAAGAATGAAAAATAATTTAACCATTGCACTATCAAAAGGACGTATCTTCAAAGAGACGATGCCTCTACTTGAAGCAGCTGGAATTACAGCATTGGATGATCCTGAAACCAGTAGAAAGTTAATTCTTGATACCAACCATCCAAATGTAAAATTAGTCATCATTCGAGCTACTGATGTTCCTGTATACGTACAATATGGTGCGGCCGATTTAGGCGTTACGGGTAAAGATGTTTTAATGGAACATGGCGGTGAAGGGCTTTATGAAATGCTCGATCTCAAAATTGCTTGCTGTAAATTAATGACTGCCGGCTTTGCAGATCGTCCTTTACCCGAAGGCCAGCTCAAAGTTGCGACAAAATTTGTTAACTGTACGCGTAATTATTTCGCCGAGCAGGGCAGGCAAATTGAAATAATAAAACTCTATGGTTCTATGGAATTAGCACCTATTGTTGGGCTTGCTGACATCATCGTTGATGTAGTAGATACTGGCAACACCTTGAAAGCTAATGGTTTGATCCCATTAGAACATATGGCAGATATCAGTTCTCGTATAGTTGTGAATTCAGCTTCTATGAAAACTAAACATGAAAAATTACAAACTTTATTAGATCAACTAAAAAAAGCGGTTGAAGCGAAATGATAAAATTTAGACAATTTCACATTCTAATTTCTTTTATGAATTACATTCCAAATTACACTACGAAACAATGATTATGAGCAATTTAAATACCCAAACAGACGATTTACGCATTATGGAAGTTCAAGAAGTACATTCACCAGCAACGTTGATTGAAGATTTTCCATTAACAGATTCTGCTGCCGCGACAGTAAGTTCTGCTCGTGAAGAATCACATAAAATATTACATGGTGAAGATGATCGTTTGATTGTTGTTGTTGGTCCTTGTTCGATTCATGACCCTAAGGCTGCGCTAGAATATGCGGGTCGTTTAGCGAAAATGCGTGAAGAATTAAAAGATGATTTACACATTATTATGCGTGTTTACTTTGAAAAACCACGCACTAGTATCGGCTGGAAAGGATTAATAAATGATCCGGATTTAACTGATAAATTCAATATTAATAAAGGCTTAAGAGTAGCGCGTGAGTTATTAGTAGATCTTGCAGAACAAGGAATGCCTACCGCGACTGAATATCTAGACTTAATCTCACCGCAGTACGTTGCTGACCTGATCGCATGGGGCGCAATCGGTGCACGAACTACAGAATCACAAGCACATCGTGAACTAGCATCGGGTATTTCATGTCCAATTGGTTTTAAAAATGGTACTTATGGTAATTTAGATATTGCTATAAACGCAATTAAATCAGCATCTAACTCGCATCACTTTTTATCTGTAACAAAAGAAGGTAAGTCGGCTATTTTCACTACCAAAGGCAATGAAGATTGTCATATTATCTTACGTGGTGGTCGTCGACCAAACTATGATGAAGTGAGTGTTGGAGAGGCTTTAGAACAATTAGGAAAAGCAGGGTTAGCGCAAAACCTAATGGTGGACTTCAGTCATGCAAACAGCAATAAAGACTTTAAAAACCAACCTAAAGTATCGACTAACATATCGAATCAAATAGCTTCAGGCCAGAAAGGTATTTCAGGAGTAATGATTGAAAGTCATTTGATTGAAGGCAATCAAAATGGTTCTGGAAAAACACTTGAAGAATTGACTTATGGGCAGAGTATTACTGACGCTTGTATTAACTGGGATGATACAGAAGTTGTATTACGTCAATTAGCAGATGCAGTTGTAAAACGCCGTAGTGCATAGTTTTTAATTCTTTTTCTTAAAAATTACTTAGAAAAATGAGTGAATTAAACAATTAACTAAAGCCAAGGTATCATTATCTTGGCTTTTTTATTGGTAATAAATGACATGAATATCCTAAGATTAAATAGTAGTGATGCGGACTTTTGGAACAAGCTAGAT
>CALISP010000146.1 GCA_938041705.1 uncultured Cocleimonas sp.
TATTGATAGTAATCCAAATACAGGTTATCGAATTGGTGATATGGGTGCTGAATATATTCTAGAAGGAAATCAACTACACCGTTATATAGGATCAGGAACTGACTTTAATCTTGCTGCTCCCGTTGAGGTCGAGTCATGGTACAACAATGATATTATTGAAATTAGTTTTCCACGAAATGAAATCACTAATCCTGGTAAAGTACGTTTAGGTTTCTTGGGAAATAATCAAGCGTACGAAGGACTTGCTATTGATTTATATCCGAATAACTTAGAAGGGAGTAGCTCTGGTATTCAATACTTTGAATATTCATTTAGTGAAAGTGTTCAAAGCGCAAATCGTCCCGTTGCTGAGTCTATGACAATGACTACTAAAACAAATACAGCTTTATCTTTTACATTAAATACTCTTGGTCAAAACCAAGGCACATTGAGCTACCGCATTATAGATACTCCTATGCATGGTAGTTTAAGTGGTACAGGTTCAAATAGAACATATACCCCAAATAACAACTTTGTTGGTGACGATGAACTTCGTTATATTGTTCAGAATCAAACACATCAAAGTTCGATTGCTACTATTAATTTCAAAGTAACTGCTGATGGACAGGTTGTAGAACCTGTTATCCCTACACCACCAGATAATACCAATACAAGTGATAATGATGATGCAGGTGGAGGTAGTTTGCCAATTGAAATACTACTAATATCTATGTTGTTTTATATTATTAGAAAAAAATTAGTACTAAGATAATAGTTGTTTTATAACAGCCCGTTGACCTATAAGCTTCAACGGGCTAATTCAATAAAAAGGCATTTCAATAAAGACACCCCCCTACTTTTAGAGGATAAGTCTAATAATTTAACTATTCATTATTTAATGCTGCTCGCATTTCATCAAACTGTGCAACTTCCTTTTCTTTCGCTACAGGATATTGAGGATCCATAGCTTTCAAATTTTCTACAATTATCTTTGCTACTTGGACTCTCATATACAATTTGTTATCTGCAGGTATAGCGTGCCATGGAGCCCAAGGTTTTGAAGTATTGTTTAGTAAGTCTTGGTAGGCTTCCATATAATCATCCCAGTAACCTCGTTCTTTGAGATCAGATGATGAAAACTTCCAATGTTTTTCAGGCTCATCTAGGCGAGATAGGAATCTGTTTTTTTGTTCTTCTTTGGAAACATTTAACCAAAACTTTAGGACTAAGGTTCCATTTCGAGCGAGATGCTTTTCAAAATCATTAAATGATTCGTAGCGATTATCCCAGAATTCTGCAAGTGATTTATCGTCTAAGGTTTTAGGTAAATCTGGTAGCCGTTGAAACTTTAAAAATTCAGGATGGACTTTAACCACTAAACCTTCTTCAAAATAACTGCGGTTGAATATCCCTATTTGACCGCGTTCAGGCAAGCGGGTGGTACTGCGCCACATAAAGTCATGATCTAACTCTAAAGATGATGGCTTTTTGAAAGAGGACACTCGGCAACCTGTAGGGTTTACACGATTAAATACGGCACGAATGGTACTGTCTTTTCCGGCAGCATCCATAGCTTGAAATACACAAAGAATAGAGCGACGATCTTCGGCATACAATTGATGTTGCAGTTCACCTATTTCTTTAGCTAAATCCTTTAATTCATCTTTTAAACTTTTTTTATCCAGCAAAGATTTATCTTCGACAGTCAAACTATCAGCAATTACAAAATCAGATTTATGGTCAACTAAATATTTGTTTTTAACAGCTTCGAACATAAATTTTCCTTTAGTACACTGGTTTATAGTTTGACAATTAAAAGATTATTTTATAACTAAATTCATCTTAAATTTAGTATAGCTTATAAAAACTGGCTCATTTAATCGTGACTTAAATGGCCATCTACAAGATGATATATTTTATCCATTTTCTCTGCGAGTTGCATATCGTGTGTAACAATTATAAATGCGGTTTGCATTTCTTTATTAAGTGATTGCATCAAATCAAAAATCTGCAAAGCTGTTTTATGATCTAAATTTCCTGTCGGTTCATCTGCTAAAACAGCATTAGGGTTTGTAACTAGCGCTCTGGCTATCGCAGCGCGTTGTCGTTCACCACCAGATAGCTGTCCAGGTTTATGTTTTAATCTAGAGCCTAAACCAACCTTATCTAAAATATTTTCTGCTTTATGACTTGCTTCTTTAACTGTTAAACCGCGTATTAGTAAAGGCATCGCAACATTTTCTAATGCCGTGAATTCAGGTAAAAGATGATGAAACTGGTAGATAAAACCCAAAGAGTGATTACGTAAGTCACCACGTTCCTTGTCACTCAAATTGGCTATATTTTTTCCCATAACTTCAACTGTTCCTGAAGAGGGTAAATCTAAACCTCCAAGGATGTGTAGCAAAGTACTTTTACCACTACCAGAACTTCCCACAATTGCTATTTTCTCACCAGCATTTAAAGTCAGGGAAACTCCTTTTAAAACCTCTACATCCAGTTTACCTTCAGTAAATCGTTTGTGAAGCTTGTCACTAGATATTATTGTCTTGGACATATCGGTGTTAGTAGTATCGTTACTAGTCATGTTTATAGCCATAGAGATTAGTCAGTTTATTATTCATAACGCAAAGCTTCTGCAGGTTGGACTTTAGATGCTTTCCAAGCAGGGAAAATAGTCGCAGCGACAGATAGTATAAACGCACTTACTGCAATTAAAATCACATCAAAACTTTGGATTTCTGCATCTATTTGAGTCAAACCGTGAATTTCTTTCACTAGAAGATTAGTATCAAATAGACCTTCAAAGAATTGAACGATTGAACTGATATTACTAGCAATTAGCAAACCTAATACTACTCCGATAGTGGTACCTATCAAGGCCAATAAAGCGCCTTGAATAACAAATACTTTCATTACTTGTTTTGGAGACATACCAAGAGTTCTAAGTATTGCTATATCTGATTCTTTATCAGTGACTACCATTATTAAAGTAGAAATTAAATTAAAAGCGGCAACACCAATTATCAATAACAGCACTAGAAACAACATAGTCTTTTGTAATTGTAAGGCTCTAAAAAATGATGAATGTTGACTAGTCCAATTTGTAATTACAAAATCATCCATGGACTCAATAGCTAATTCTTCAGTAACTTGTTTAGCTTTAAAAATGTCTTCTATCTGTCCTCTTAGTCCGGTGACATTACTACCCATATCAAATAATTCAGCGGCGTCATCTAAATGAATATAGGCAAAGGATTTATCATAAATTTGTAGATCAACTTTGAAAGTACCCACAACAGTAAACTCTTTTATCAGCGGGATTAAATCATCAGGATTTTGATCTTCATTATTGGCAACTATAAAGCTTTGTTGTTTAGGGCTAAGCATAGTAACGCTATCCCCTACTTTAACGTCTAATGTAGAAGCTAAGCTTTCACCTAAAATAATATTAAAAGCATTAGGTTCAAGTAGACTTAAACCTTTGTCATCATCAATATATCGATTAATAGTGCCTACATCTTTTTCATATTCAGGTAATACTGCTTCTAATAAAGCAGGATGCACTTTATCTGCTTCTTTAAGAATCACTTGTCGTTCTATAAAAGGAGCAGCGGATTTTACACTTTTATTTTGAAGTACTTGTTTACGACGTTCTTGCCACCTTGGTAAAGACCAATCAGAGTCGCTGACAGTAATATGAGATAACATGCCTAAATGTCTATTTTGAATACCTTTAACATAGCCATTCATTATAGACAATACGGTTATGAGGACGATAACTCCAAGAGCAATACCAAACACTGAAGCAACAGATATAAACGATATATAGTTATTATCTCTTTTCGCCTTGGTATAACGTAAGCCTATAAATGCAGAAAGTGGCTGAAACATTAGCGACAGTTAACCTTGTATAAAGTGACTGGCTTCTCAAGTTTTTTCGATCGAGAGGTATTATTCATATCGTAAGGATTCCGCAGGTTGAACTTTAGCTGCACGACTAGCTGGATATAGTGTGGCTAACATTGCTAAAATAAAAGCAGCAACAGAGATCCCAATAACTTGACTAGGAATAACAACTGAAGGAAATTTATCACTAGCATAAAATAATTCTTGTGGGAGAAGTTCAATACCAAACAAATTTTCAATACCTAACAAGATATCTCCTACATTAAAGGCTAATAAAACCCCTAAGATAGCTCCAAATACCGCACCAAA
>CALISP010000147.1 GCA_938041705.1 uncultured Cocleimonas sp.
GGTGTTCTGGATGAAGTATTAGTTATCGTTAGTGCTTTATCAATTCAGGATGTGCGCGAGCGTCCATTAGATAAACAACAGGCTTCTGATCAAAAGCACAGTCGCTTTAAGGACGAAAACTCAGATTTTATTAGCCTATTAAAACTTTGGGATTATTACCATGATAAGAATGGTGAAATGTCACAAGGTCAATTAAGAAAACTCTGCAAACGTGAGTTTTTATCTTATATGCGTCTGCGCGAATGGAATGAAACCTATCGCCAGCTTCGGATGAGTAGTAAAGATAGCAATTTATTAAGCAATGGTACAAAGAAGGGAAAAGGCGAGAAACCCACTCAAAAAGAAATAAAAAAGACACCCCCCCACTTTTTGACTAATTCTTCAAAAGATAAGAAAAAGAAACATCCTTTAAATGACAAAATTGATGAAGAAGATAAATATCTTTCAAGCTACAACGCTATTCATCAAAGTTTATTAACTGGCTTGCTGAGCAATATTGGCTTTAAAGAAGAAAATAATGAATTTCAGGGTGTAAACAATCGGAAGTTTTATGTTTTCCCAGGCTCTGCATTACATAAAAAACCACCTAAGTGGCTGATGTCGGCGGAGATTGTTGATACCTCACGCTTATTCGCACGAACAGTCGCCAAAATTCAACCAGAGTGGGTTGAATATGCGGCAAAACATTTGCTCTCATACCATTATAGTGAGCCACGCTGGGAACAACGCCCAGCCCAAGTAGCTGCTGATGAAAAAAGCTCATTGTACGGCATGGTTGTAACGCCCAAAAGAAGAGTGAATTTCGGCCCAATTGATCCTGTTGTTTCACGACAATTATTTATTCGACATGCTTTAGTTTATGGTGAATATAAATGTGATGCAGAGTTCTTTACACATAATCGTGACTTGATTGAGGAAGTTGAACACCTAGAAGCGAAAGCGCGCCGACGCGATATTCTGGTAGATGAAGAGATCCTTTATGATTTCTATGATCAATTAGTACCAGAGAATATTTATAACGGCCCTGCCTTCTTAAAATGGAGTAATGGGTTTGTTAAAAATAACCCAGATGCGCTTAAACTGACTAAAGAATACTTAATGCAGCGAGATGATTCGCATGTGAATAGCGAACACTACCCTGACCATCTCACTATTGCAGATATGGTATTACCATTAAATTACAATTTTGAACCGGGTAAGAAAGATGATGGCATTAGCGTAAAAGTTCCTGCTGCTGCATTAAATCAGTTATCTCCAAATAGCTTTGATTACCTAGTACCGGGAATGCTAGAAGAGAAAATTATAGAATTTATCAAAAGCTTACCTAAACAAGTGCGTAAGCAATTTGTGCCAGCGCCCGAATATGCCAAAGCTTGTCTAGAATCTATTAACAGTGATAGAACAGAAAACCCTAAAAATATTACCACACCCACATCCCTTGTTAATTCGATCGCTGAAGCATTAAGAAAACTTACTGGACATCGCATTGCTGAGGACTTACTTGAGAGTTTTCAATTTAGCGATCATATGCAAATGCGTTATGAGGTTGTTGATGAGTCAGGAAAATTAATTAAAGCGGGCCGTAATCTCGAAGAACTGAAAAAAACAGTTTCTTATAAACCCTCAAATAACACTACTAAAGTTAAAAGCAACTCAATAGAGCGTTCCAACATTATCGAATGGGATTTTGATACCTTACCAGAAACGGTAGTTATGGATGTTTCAGGAATGAAGATCAAAGCATGGCCGGCTTTAGTGGATAGCGGTGATAGTTCAGAAATAAAATTATTTGATTCTCCTCAAAAAGCTGAGCGCCAAAACGGCTTATTAAGACTCGTTTTACTCAAATATAAAACCGAGCAAAAGATATTATTAAAGCTAATACCAGAAAAACAAAAGATGTGCTTGCACTATGCTTCAACTGGAAAATGTGATGAATTAATCGATAGTATTATTCAAAATACATTTAGACTGAATTTTATCTCAGGTGAATTACTTTATCACAAACATGGTGTTGGAATATCCGAATCTCAGTACTTAACGCATCTCGAACAAAAAACCAGTAGCTTGCCAAAAGTTATAAATGAGCTTTGCCAACAATTATTAACCTTATTATCTCTGAATCATGATATTCGCAAACAACTAAAAGGCAAAATTGATTTGAGTGTATTAGAGACCCTAAATGACGTGAAAGACCAGTTAAATGGTTTAGTTTATCCCGGTTTCTTAGATGAATTAAGTCTTGAAGAATTACGCCAATACCCAAGGTATCTAAAAGCTGTTTTAAAACGTTTAGATAAACTAGCAGGTGATGCACATAAAGACAGAGGCTTGCGCCTAGAAATCCAATCATTATGGGATGACTATAAAAAATCACTCGATAAATATGGACCGTCTAAAGAGCTGACTGAATTTAGATGGATGTTAGAAGAATTTCGTGTGTCTTTATTTGCTCAAGATTTAGGAACCGCCTATCCTGTCTCAGAAAAACGTCTAAGAAAACGCTTTAATGAAATCAAAAGCCAATTAAGTTAAGCTTCTATTTATATTGCAATGTAAATAGTAATATCACTTGATAACCCCTCATATTTATAAAGTAGATAATATGTATCAAGTATCGAAAGAGACAAAAAATGAACGACGAAAATACAAGCCCTGCGCCAATTGATAAAACTGAACTTAGCTTTGAATCAGCAATGACAGAG
>CALISP010000148.1 GCA_938041705.1 uncultured Cocleimonas sp.
AATACTAGGTTCGTAGAATTTCTTCCAAGCTTAAACCTGTAATTTTTGTAATGTTGCGAAAGATATAGAACATGGCAAATATCATTACGACCATTGATGGGGCAACTATTACTGGATAACTCCATAAATTCATTGAGCCTAGTTGGCTATTGAACTCTGCAGTACCTGATGGGCTAGTAATGAAGTATTTTGCCAGTGCGTAATTTAATACGGCTGATAAAAAGAATGAGCCAGCGAGCATCATTGTGGCGTTTCTCATGATTTTTTCAAAGCTACTTTGCGCTTGATTTTGTTCTAGTGCTTCAGATACTTTATCTACTTCTATTACCATGTCGTTATACAAAAACGTTTTTACTAATGGAAAGCGTGTTTTAGTAGATACTAAAGTCGCAATACCAATTATAAGAGGAATTGCGGCTTCTTTAATCGCTATGTAGCCGGAGTCTAGTTCGAGCAGACCAATGCTTCCAGTGAGTAGAATACTGATAAAACCAAGCGCAGGTATAAAGGCTACTTTTTTGTTTTTGATGAATTCAAAAATACCCCACGCGAGTGGCAAACTCAGTGCAAATATTAGCGCGCCGGTTGTGCCTAAGCTCGATTCATCACTTAATTTTTTTAAGATCATTGATGGAATGAAGATGCAAAATGCCATCTCGAATAATATATTTGTGAAGCTTGGCTTTTTTTGATTGCTCATAGATAAATCGTACTTATTTAATAATGTTTATTTTAAGGTTGGCATTATGACAGAAGAGTTTCTATTTATATTGCTGTGTTACGCAAATTTAATAAATAAAGAGCTTAAATAATGACGTCAGATCATAAAAGTAACTAGCTTTGCAAAAATACCAACTTCGTTTACGACATAAAAACGTATTGTTATTCAAAAAGTGGGGGGTTGTCTTTTTATGATGCTTAATTGAGTTTTATCGAAGTTGTATCAAGACTCAATTGATATTTCCTTTAAAGCGAGCGCTTTGAATTCTTGTTACTATATTTAAATACGCTTCTTTGATTTTTCTGCTACATTATTTCGCAAATAAACAGGTTGTGCATCTTCTATAGATTTAAAGTCACCATTTTCAAAATCTAATAATGCGAGTTGCGAAACCTCTTCTGCATCTGGAAATTTATTAGGTATATATTTCAATGTCGTTAACTCAGCATTGCCTTCTTTAAATGCTTCAAGGTATTCATCCCAGCCAGAGCCAATAACTACCACCGATCTTTCTTGGTTAATTTCTTTCGTTCTTTCAAACATTATTGATGGTTGAGAAAGCTGTTCTTCACCTACCGATTCAAGCTTACCTTCATTAACGACATATTCTGCCCAATAGACTTCGCCCATACGGGCATCTATCGCGACGACAATACTAATACTTTTAGCTAAAGATGAATGTTCTTTTTGAGCAGCTAACGCCATGGCTTTTAAGCTTGAAACTGGCACAGTTGGTTTATCAACAGATAGCGCAAGACCTTGGGTAATACCTGTTGCGATTCGAAGCCCTGTGAATGCTCCTGGGCCTCGCCCAAACGCAATTGCATCAACGTCTGTAAGTTTTAGTTTAGCTTCTGCCAGAACTTCATCTAGCATAGGTAATATTAATTTTGTGTGTTCTCTTGGTGCTAATTGAAAGCGCTTATAAACCGTTTGCTCTCCATTATTTTGCATTAATAGAGCTGCAGAACAGGCTTCTGTGGCTGTTTCAATGGCAATAATACGGGTCATGTTTGGTCTTCCTGTTTTTCGCTGGCTTTCTCATCTGCATCAGTTTTTGTTTTAGTCTTTTTATCTGTGCCTTTATTAAGGGTTTTTATATGCTCAAAAAAGCGTTCCACAACTTCTATTTTACTGGTTTTAGGCACTCTAGGAAGGCTTTCTAAAAAGGTTGAGCCATATGATTTAGTGCGTAGACGAGGATCACAAATCATTAATACACCAGTATCATTATCATCTCGTATCAATCGACCTACACCCTGCTTTAAGGCAATTACAGCTTGTGGCAATTGATATTCAAAAAATGGATTACCGCCATTTTCACGAATCGATTTTATTCGTGCTTCTAGCACTGGATCACCTGGAGAGGCAAACGGTAATTTATCAATTATCACACAACTTAATGCTTCACCGCGCACGTCGACACCTTCCCAGAAACTGTTGGTACCTAATAACACTGCATTACCAAGTTTGCGGAAGTTTTCAATCATTTCGGCTTGCGATGAATCACCCTGAACTAGGATAGGATAGTCTATTTCATTTCTTAGTAATTCAGCGGCTTCGTTTAGAGCGCGATAACTTGTAAAGAGCATGAATGTTCTGCCTTTACTGGCATTGATCACTGGAATGGAGGCGTCTACTAATGCCGAAACATAATCAACATTTTGTGGCTCTGGCATATCAGGTGGCGCATACAAAAGGGCATGATGCCAATAGTCAAAAGGACTATCTAACAATAGCTCTTTAGGAGATTCCATGCCAATACGTTTAGTAAAGTGATCAAAGGAACTGCCCACGGCAATCGTTGCAGAAGTCAATATCCAAGCGCAAGGCCAGCCCTCAAGATGCTTTTTGAAGGTTGCTGCAATATCTAACGGTGTAGATACTAAACTAAAAGAGCGCGTGTAGGTTTCATACCATTGCACCGTTTCAGCTTTTGGATCATTGAGATTATTCAGTCTTTCAATTTGAATTAAAAAGCGATCATAGCAAGACTCTAAACCTTTACTTCTATCGGATGCGATTTTGAGTGCTTCACCAATCGTATTTAAAATACGTTCAAGATCAACAATACCTGCCTCTATAGCTGGCTTGGCTTTTATTTTGTACCAAGGTTCGCGCAAACCCGGCTTATCCATGGCTAAGCGTAAGTCCATGACGCACTTATCTAGCTCGCGTAAACTATCCTTTAAGGTTCCCATATCAGATGCACCAACTAATACTTCTGCCAGTGTGTCTTTGCTTAGTTCGAGTAACTGACGACTTGATATAGTCTCGCTGAAAAAGCTCGATGCTATTTCTGGCAACTGATGTGCTTCATCTAAAATGACGGCATTAGCGCTGGGTAAGAGTTCGCCAAACCCTTCTTCTTTAAGAGCAAGATCTGCAAAGAACAAATGATGATTAACGACTACAACATCAGCTTCTTGTGCTTCACGTCTAGCTTTGACGACGAAACAAGTATCATAGTCTTCACAGTCGGAGCCTAGGCAATTGTCAGCAGTTGAGGTTACATGCTGCCATACTTCTGCGTCTTTAGGGACACTTCCTAGTTCTGCAATATCACCGCGAAAAGTCATTACTTCCCAATCTGCGATTCGTTGCAAATGAGTCAAGGTCCGGCGATCGTCAAACCGCCCTTCAGATTGAGCTCTATTTAAACGATAGGTACACAGATAATTTGCGCGACCTTTAAGCAATGCAATACTGGAGTCTGTTTTTAGAGATTCTTTAACGACGGGCAAATCTTTAGCGAAAAGCTGGTCTTGAAGGGTCTTAGTACCTGTCGACACTATGACTCTTCCACCTGATGCTAAAGCTGGAACTAGATAAGCAAATGTTTTTCCCACACCTGTTCCTGCTTCGATTACAGCGGCAGAATGATTTTTGATTGCATTACCAACAGCCGCAGTCATTTCTTGCTGTTGTTGTCGAACTTGAAACCCAGGAATTGCTTCGGCTAAAGGGCCACTATCACCTAAGAGGTCTTTCCAATCTTGATCATCATTCATTAATATTTACGGATTCACCTTCATGTAATCAAGCGCTTCTTTGATGGCGGAGGCATTACCAGATCTTTCCCCTGCTAGCTTAATCAATTTCCAATTTTCATTTATCAGATCAGAATTATTAGTATTTGCATTAGATTTTTTGGCAATGCTTATAGAATGTAAATAAGCAGAGTTTGAGTAATGTGCATTCGCTAACATATGCCACAGCTGAGCGTTTTGTGGCTCAATACGCAGTCCTCTTTCAAGTTTACTTACTGCTGAACGACTTCTACCCAAAGCAATGTCGGCACGAGCACTAGTCATGAGTGTTTTTACAGCTGGTGATGATGTATTTGCAGATGGTACAGTGGTTTTTGATGAAGAAATCGCTGGAGCAGAAACTGCTTTCTGACTAGCACTACTTTCTGGAATTGTCGCGTATGGATCAATGTCTACGGTTGCATTCTTTTTAGCTTGCTGTTGTAAAAGCTTCTTCTGCTCTAACTGTTGTTGCTCAGTTAATTGCGGTACTTTGTTGGTTTCAACAATGGTTTTTGTGTGTGACTTAATAACCATTCTAGGAGCAGTTGGCGCTCTTGCTACTGTTTTTTGAGGAGGAATATATCTTTTTTTCGTTGCTTGGCTTTTGTTTGTTTGACGTTTAATTTCAGGGATCTGTGGCAAACTTCTCGCTGCTGGTTGATTGGGTGTTCTGTATGAATCAATCGTAGAACAACCTGTTAGAGCCAGCAATGACAATAATAACATGTATCTAAGAAATGACGTTTTAACGATGGATTTCACTGTAATTCTCGATTCGATTAGTGTGCTAGTTAATTAATGTAACTATTTTAGAAGTATTTTAAAAGCAGTGTGATTTTATCAGATGAATAAAGACAGATGCTTGTCATTTTGAACTCTTTTATTTCAAAAGATTTATTGAATTGTGCTTTCCCAAATAGGACTATTATCCTTAGGAGCTTGTCTTTGATTAGATTGCTTAGACCAATTCAATGAGTTCTGTTTTGGCCTTACGCCTCCACCTGAGTTATTCATTCTATCTGTTTGGTCGCCACTGACGCGGTTATTTACCGAGTTATTTCCAGAAGCACTGGTTGAGTTATTATACGACTGGTCACTCCACGCGGGAGTGCCATCATTCGCAATATTTTCATAATAAATTTCAGGAGCACACTCACTGATTTCATTTGGCTCAGAACCAACAATGAATGGCACGATACTTTTCTCCCCACATTCAGCATTAAATAATAAACCCGTCGATTTATCGACCGTCATAAACTTAATAGTTTTAGGTTTTTTGGGTTTGAAAGGTTTGGTATCAATGCCTTTTACAAAGTCTGACCAAACTCTCAATGCACCACTTGCACCTGTAAAACCGCTAGGTTTATTATCATCTCGGCCTACCCAAACAGTCACAACGTGTTCACCTGTAAAGCCTGCAAACCAGCTATCTACATTTTTGTTAGTGGTTCCTGTTTTACCTGCTGAATTCTTCCATGCTGGTAAGGTACTGCTTAAATAACGCGCCGTGCCTTCTTTTGTAACTTTATTCATGGCGTAATTAACTAAATACATAGATTCTTCACGCGCTACCTGTTTAACCACAAGTGGATAACTTTTCAAGGTTTCACCATAAGAGTTCATTACGCTACGGATTGCTTTTAAAGGTGTATAAGTTCCTCCTGCTGCAAACGTTTGGTACATCTGCTGAACTTCAATTGGGGTTAATTGCAATGCACCTAACAACAACGATGGATTAGCAACTAGATTTCTATCTAAGCCTAAATTTTGTACGGTTTTAATCACTTGATCCAACCCTATAGTGATACCAATACGAACTGTCGGCGTATTTAATGAGTTAACCAAACCTTGTTCAAATGGCACCATACCTAAGTCTTTTCCACTGTAGTTTTTTGGCTTCCAGGTTTTTGATTTAGATAAACGCACCGTCACTGGCCCTGCATCAATAGGTGTTGCCATGGTGTAATCGCCTGACTCAAGAGCTGCTAAATAAACCGCAGGCTTGATTAAAGAACCGATTTGTCGAGAAGCACTTAGGGCTCGATTGTAACCTGCAAAACGAGCATCACGACCACCAACAACCGCTAATATCTCCCCTCCTTGTACACTACTTACCAACATTGCTCCGTTCAGTTGATCTTTGTCCATACGACGTGTTTTCTCTAGTTTTTCTACTCTTTCTTTTAATACCGTTTCAGCTTTAATTTGGATAACAGGGTCCATCGAAGTAAAGATTAAAAGTCCTGAGGAATTTAGATCTTTCTCTTGGTAATCGCGTTGTAATTGTTTTCTCACCAACTCTAAAAATGATGGGAATGGGCTTACACTAGGTGGAGCAAATGTTGATACACCTAGTGGCTTTGCTTTTAATAGTTCTAATGAAGCAACTTCTAAAACTCCTTCACGCGCCATCACATCCAAAACAAGATTGCGTCTTTCCATTGCCGCTTTTGGCCGAACTCGTGGATTGTAATAGGACGGACCTTTTGCCAATCCAATCAGCAAAGCAACTTGCTCAGTGTTTAGTTCATTTATGGGTTTATTAAAGTAAAACTGTGATGCCAAACCAAAACCATGCACCGCACGCTTGCCATTCTGACCTAAATAAATTTCATTTAAATATGCTTCTAAGATTTCGTCTTTATCGTAATGGACTTCTAACAACATCGCCATTATCGCTTCTTGAGCTTTTCGCTTGTAACTTTTTTCACTTGTTAGAAAAAAGTTCTTTACCAGTTGCTGAGTAAGCGTACTTGCGCCCTGGACTCTCTTACCAGCTTCTGCATTTGCTAAAACGGCACGGATAATTGACTTTGGATTTACGCCGAAATGTTCGTAATATTTTTTATCTTCTACTGCGACTAAACCTTTAGCTAAAAGTGGGGTTATGTCATCTAATCTAACTAGTACACGATCTTCATTATGTTGAGGGTAAAAGTTTCCGATTAATACTGGCTCTAAACGCATTAACGTTAATGGCTCTTTACTCTCTGTGTTACTGAGTTTTACAATTTTATTTTTCTTAATATCAATTTGAATTCGACGTGAAATCTCTTGATCTTCTGCAAACTTAAAGCCACGAGTTTGTACATAGAAGGTGTTTTTCTTTTTGGTGAATTGGCCCGTGCCCACTAAGTGAGTCACATAGCTATAGCCTAATAGTTGTAATTCTTTTTGGAGGTTTTCTGGTCGAAGGCTTTGTCCTTCATAAAGCTCTAATGGACGTGCGAATACGCGTGCTGGTAAAGCCCAACGTTTGCCTTCAAATTGACTACGAACGAGATCATCTTGCTGTAACACGTATGCTGCAAAGAATAGAGAACCTAAAATAATTCCGATTAGCATCGCAATACGCGTAATGCGCCAAACACTTCTAAACAAGAAATTAATTACAGCAAATATGCCACCTTTTCTCGCTTTGCTATTCTCACTAGGATTTTGTTGTTGGGTGTTATCGCTGTCATCGACATCCATTGTAGCGAGGATTTCTTGATCAGATAATTTATCACCACCTGAAGAAATATCATCAGCTATTTCAGAACCGTTCAATTCATCATCGGCACCATCAGTTACAATATCTGATAGCTCAGAGAGTTCTTCTGCATTGAGTGGTTTGTCTTTATTATCTGACAAGAAAAAGCCCTAATAATTGAAATAATTTTATGATCTAAACGTTATATTGTACGACTATGAATTACAGTCTAAGTTCGAGTTAAGCCCA